>JAEZGP010000143.1 GCA_023437285.1 Actinomycetes bacterium
GTCGTGACCTGCCCCGACTGGACGCTGAACGGGCTGGTGCGCCACCTCGGCGGCGGCCAGGGCTGGGCGGAGGAGATCGTGCGGACCCGGGCCGGCGCGCCGCCGTCTGACGAGCACTTCCGCGACCTGTCGCGCTACACGGGTGAGGACCCGGTCAAGCTGGGCGACTGGCTGGTCGAAAGCGCCACCGGGCTCGCGGACGCGCTGCGTGCCGCCGGCCCCGACGCCCGGATGTGGACGCCCGTGGCGGACGGCACGGCCGCGTTCTACGCCCGCCGGTTCGCGCACGAGACCGTCATCCACGGGGCCGACGCGACCGTGACGCTGGGCAACGAGTTCGCGGTGGCCGACGACGTCGCGGCCGACGGCCTCGACGAGTGGTTGGAGCTCGCCGCGCTGCCCGAGATGCTCGACTACCACCCGGGGTGGCGCGAGCTGTTCGGGCCCGGTCGCACCGTTGCGCTGCGCGCCACCGGCGCCCCGCTGAGCTGGCTCATCGACTTCACGGGCGAGACGCTCGGGTGGCGGCGCGACGCCCCTGACGGCGCGACCGTCACCGTGTCCGCGCCACTGTCCGACCTGCTGCTAATCGTCTACGGCCGGCGCGAGCCGGTCGTCGCGGACGTCGACGGCGACGCGCAGCTGCTCGACTCCGTCCTGTCTCGCATGTCGTTCGGCTGACCGGCGGCGGTTGCGTCCGGCCCGCGCTGCCGTCATCATGGTTCACATGATCGCTCCTAACAGGAAGGGCGTGTTCGCCCTCGCGCGTTGATCGCGCCCGTGCGGCGTAGTACCGCCGCCGTCCGACCCCTCGTCGAGCACTGGTCGCGCGCCGTGGAGATCCGCCGGGAATGGCTGACCCACGGGCTGTCCACCGAACCGGCCGACCGAACCGCCGCGCAGGGTTGCCTCACCCGCCTCTACGCGCGAGTCTCGCGCCCTCGACCCCGCTTCGTCTGGGTCGACTCACCCCGTTCGGCGTTGCCCCTGGTGGCCGGCCTGCCCGCGCACGAGGCGCTGCACTCGTGGGTACGCGACCGGCGCCCGCCCGGCAAGCCGCCCGTCATGAGTGACCTGCTCGCCGCGCTGTCGCGGCTGCGCGGCTCGCTCGAGGAAACCTTCGTCCATCCCGACCTGCTACCGGCACCGCCGCCGGCCGCCAGGCCACAACCGAAGTCCGACAAGGCCACAAAGCCCCACTGGGCGGCGTTCGCTCCTACCGACGCGCTGGTCGCGGGTGCGCCGCTGCGCGAGGTGCTGCGCATCAGCGTCTGGCACGCGTTACGGACCAGCCTCGCCGACGGCTTCTACCTGCCGGTGCGCGCGGCCCTGCCGACGGACGGGCCGGTCCCGTCCGCGTTCTACGGCCAGCAGGACGCGTACTGGGTCGCCTTCTATGACGTGATACGCCGACTGGAGCTGACCCGCTACGGCCGAGCCGACGACGCGCAGCTGGACGACTGGGCCATCCTGGCCCGAACCTGCGGCTGGTGGTGGCCCGGCGAGGACGTGTGCGTGATCGTCGAGCGGCCGGCCGCCATCCGCGTCGAGCCGCTGCGGGGCGGCTGGCACGAGCAGGTCGCGCCGAGTCGCGGTGCGCCCATTGAGTTCCGCGATGGGTGGCGTCCCACCATTGGTGACCGCGGTCTGGTCCTGGCCGCCTGAGAACGCCTGGTGCGGGAGGGCCGTCGTGCTCTCCCGCACCACGCACGGGATGGCGACGATCGTCGGTACGAGATCGCGTCGGCTTAACTGGAGCCATGTCGTTCTTCGCTGACGCACGGCCGCTGGGGCGAGCGGTGCTGTGTCTGGCCGTCGTGGCCAGCCTCGCCGCGTGCCGCCATGACCGACCCGCCGGGTCGTCACCCGACACCGAACCCGCGGACTCGGGGGCGCGCTACCGACTCGTCGACAACGTGTGTCAGCGCGCCGATCTCGGTCCGCTCACCGTCCGGTACCCCGTCGTGTCACACGATGAGCCCGTCACCGACGTGGACGTCAGCAACTGCCAGGTGACGCTGCGCAGCACCAAGGAGTCGACCGACCGCGTGACCGTGACCATCTCCGCGCATGTGGCCCGCACCCCGTCGATCGCCGCGACGGCGTTCAGCCTCGCGTCCGGCCTCGACAGTACGGGCGACTGCGCCGCCGTTGACGCGCTCGGCACCCTGGCCCGCAGGTGCGATGTCCCCGACGCCCGCTCGAAGATTCACGTGTACGACGGAGACCTCTACCTGCGGGTGGACTGGTTCCCGACGCTCGACCTCACCGCCGAGATGACCCTGCTCGCCCGCGACGCGCTGACCGTGCTGCGCACGTCCTGACCGGTGCCGCTCGCCTTGCGGGTGCCTGCAAGGATGCCTCGCATGACGGCAACGAAACTGATCGAACTCGACCCGGGCAAGTACTCCCTGCTCCTCGACGCCGGGAGCACCCAGGTGGACGACATCATCGCGGACCTGGAACACGAGCCCAACGGGTACTTCTGGGCGGGCGTCGCCCGACGGCTCGTGGCCACCGAGGCCCAGCACCTTGAGGGCCGCTTCGGCTATGACCCGGAGGCGGGCATGTTCTGCGCGTACGGCACCGACCGCGAGGCGCTCGCCGAGTTGGGCGGGCTGCTCGACGCGGTCGCGTCCGACGGGGAGCGGATCCGCGCGATCGTCGCCGAGGCCGAAGCCGAGGGGTTCGACTTCGACGACTGAGCCGGCCGGCGGCCGGACGGCAATGGCGAGACCACCCGTCCGGCCGGCGCCGCGCGCAGGCCGGTCAGCGGTCGAGGTCAGCGGTCGAGGTCAACGGTCGAGGTCGGCGGCGAGCGAGGCGGGGGCGCGCATCCGCCACGCATCCGTGACGAGTTCCGCGAGGCGGTCGACGTCCACCTGCGCCAGTCGCAGCATGACGAGGGGCAGCCCGTTATAGGCGGGGGTGGTGAAGAAGAGGTCCGGCTCGCCGAGCAGCAGGGCCTGCTTCTCCGCCTCGTCGCCGACGTACAACACCGCGATGTCGGTACGGATGACCCGCGGCTTGCCCGGCCGGCGCTCCGGGTACGACCAGACGAACCCGTGGTTGCCGACCCGGAAGTCGAAACCGTCGCTGTCGATCTCCGTCACGTGGGGCAGGGCGAGCGCCAGCTGACGTACGTCGTCCGCGTCAGCCACCGAACCCCCTCACGAAACCCACCTCCTGCACCACAGGCTAACCACCGATCCGGTGTAGATCTTCGGGGCGTTGGGTCGCCATAGCGACCGCGGGCCCCGAAGATTCACTGGCGGCCCCTCATCCGACGGGGCGAACCTCGATGACGCGGGTCGTGGGGGCGGCGGGGCCCGCCTGATCGCGGGCGGCGAGGCGGTCCGGGTCGGCCAGGAAGGAATCAACGCCGGACCGGTCCGCGAACCGGATCACGTGGACCTCCGTGGCCCCGTCCGTGCTGCGCAGGCGTTGTTCGATGGCCCCGCCATGGCGGCCCAACAGCGCCAGCACCGCATCCTCGTAGCGCTGCCCGGCCTCGGCGTGGCCGGGCACCAGCTCCACCACGGCGACGAGGAGAAGCTCACCGGACGGCTCGTCATGGGTCACTGTGCGACCCTAGCCCAACCCTGCCGGGTGTCGGTCAGCCGAACAGGTCGTCAATCGACGTAGCGGTGACCGCCCGCCGGATCCAGTCGTCGAGCTGTGCCAGATCGGTGGTGGCCACGATTTGATCGCGGTCGGCGTCGGTGACCTCGATGCCCCGGGTGGCGAGGACCGCGAGCACAGCTTCCGCGCGTCCCTCCGCCTTGCCCTCCGCCTTGCCCTCGGCTTCGCCGGCGCTGAAGTACCGGCGCGCGAAGTCGCTTTCGAACCGGTGCGGCGTGGTCGTCATGAGCGCCTCCAGATGGTCGCGTGCGGCCGCCGGCACATCTCGACGAGGATCTCGTGCAGGCGCGAGGGCATGGCGGAGAAGGTATCGACGGATACCGACGAGGTCGACAGGTGCGGGAAGCGCGTTCACCCGATGGGGTGATGTGCCGTGGCGAGAGCCACGTCCCGCGTGGCGCGCGGGTCCAGGGCCGTGAGGTCCGCGCGGACCGTGGCGGGCTCCGGGGCCACGCTCGTGACCAGTACGGCCGGCCCGGCGAGTGGGGCGCGTGCCGCCCGATCGCCGCGCACGGC
>JAEZGP010000194.1 GCA_023437285.1 Actinomycetes bacterium
CCGCAACACCGGCCGACGGGGCACGGCGGGCCGCGGCGACACGGGCGGTGACCCGCGGTCGCGGCGTACGCCCCTGCCACAGAACCGCACCGCGGCGCCGAGCCGGACGATCGCCCGGACCACCTCGTCGCGCAACGCCCCACCGCCCACGGCCCGCGCGCCCAAGCGCAAGGATCGCGACCCCGCGGTCGAGCTGGCGATGACCGAGATCGCGGGCCATCTGACGTTCACCCCGCACACCGTTACGGCGTGGTACTGGCTGCCCGAGGTGCGGTGGGCCTTCCGGCCCGACGCCGACCGCGAGGCGCTCATCATCGCCATCTCGGAGCAGTACGCGGGCCTGGCCGGGTTCCGGCTGCACCTGCGGCGCACCACCCGGCCCTTCCCCGCCGACGAGTGGGCCCGCGTCGTCGACCACAACACGCACCGGCCATTGCCGGACGTGCCCGGCGCGTCGAGCTGGGGCGATCACCTCGTCAACGCGCAGCGGCACCTGTTGCAGGTCAACCACGCCGAGGGGCAGACCTTCCTCGGCATCACGTTCGCCAAGCGGACGCTCGGTGACACGCTCGCGGAGCGGTTCGGCGCGCTGTTCGGCCGCGGTACGAGCGACGGCGAGCGACGCCGGTGGGCCCGTACGGTCGAACAGTTCGACGAGGTGCTCGGCGCGTTCGGCATGCGCGGCCGGCGGGTCAGCGCGGCCGAACTGGAATGGCTGCTCTACCGGTCCGTGGCGCTGTGCATGTCGCCGCCGTCGCTGCTGTCCGGCCAGTCGTCCGGCACCTGGGAGACCGGCGACCTGCTCGCCCTCACCGAGCAGATCGAGCGGTTCCGCTCGCCGTACGGGGCGACGACCCGCCTGGTCAACCGGCTCACCGGGGAGGAGCGGCACGTCGCCGTGCTGACCGTCGGCCGGATGGAGCCGCTGGAGATCCCCGAACGGCACGAACCGTGGCTGCACTTCCACGAGCGGCTGCCGTGGCCTATGGAGCTGTCCTCACGCATCGACGTGCTCGGGCCCGGCGACTCGTTCCGCAACCTGGAGCACCGGCTGCGCATGATCCGCTCCCAGCAGCTGGACTACCTCTCCCACGGCATGGACGCGCCGCCGGAGCTCGAGCGGCTCGCGCAGCGCGCGCTCGTCCTCGGCGACGAAATGACCACCGGCCTGCCCGTCGACTCGTCCCGGGTGCACGGCTGGCACCGGATGGCCGTCAGCGGCGCCACCCGCGAAGAGGCCCTCGAACGGGCCCGCCGCGTCATCCAGCTCTACCAGCGCGAGATGCGTATCTCGCTGCAGCACCCCAAGGGGCAGGACAACCTGGCCCGCGAGTTCATCCCCGGCGAGCCGCTCGCCAACACCGGCTACCTGCGCCGCATGCCCGTCAAGCTGCTCGCCGCCGCGCTGCCCCAGGCCGCGTCCACCGTCGGCGACCGGCGCGGCGACCTCATCGGGCGTACGTCCGGCACCAGCCGGCGGCCCGTCTTCCTCGACCTGCACTTCCCCATGGAGGTGCGGGAACGCTCCGGCCTGGCCGTGTTCGTCGCCGAACCGGGCGGCGGCAAGTCGACGCTCATGGGCGCCCTGGGCTACCTCGCCGCACGGCGGGGCGTGCAGGTCACCCTCCTCGACCCGTCCGGCCCGCTGGCCCGGCTCACCCAGATGCCGGAACTTCGCCCGTACTCCCGGGTGTTGAACCTGACCGGGTCCGAGCAGGGCACCCTCGCGCCGTACGCGCTGATCCCCACCCCGCAGCGGGCCCACTTCCCCGACACGCCCGCTGGCGAGCAGGAATACGGCATCGCCGTGTCCAACGCCCGCGCGGAACGGCGCATGCTCGTGCAGGACATCTGCTCCATGCTCGTGCCGCCGCAGGTCGCCCGCGAGGCGGCCACCGCCACCGCCTTCCGGCACGCCGTACGGCAGGTGCCCGCCGAGGAAGCCTCCACCCTCGACGACATCGTGTCCGTGCTGCAGAGCGTCGACGACGACAGCCGCGAACTGGGCAACCTGCTGCTCGACACCGCCGAGATGCCGCTCGCGCTGCTGTTCTTCGGCTCGCCGCCGCCCGGCACCCTCGGCGACGACGCCACGCTGACCGTGATCACCATGGCCGGCCTGCGCCTGCCCGACCTCAAAATCGAGCGGGAGTACTGGTCGGCCGAGGAGCAACTCGCCCTCCCCATGCTGCACACCGCCCACCGCCTCGCCGTACGCCGCTGCTACGGCGGAGCGATGGAGTCCCGCAAGCTGGTCGGCCTCGACGAGGCGCACTTCATGGAAGGCTGGCGCTCCGGCCGCTCCTTCCTCGTACGGCTGGCCCGCGACTCCCGCAAGTGGAACCTCGCCGCCCTGGTCGCCTCCCAGAACCCCCGTGACATCCTCGGCCTCGACGTGCAGAACCTCGTCTCGACGGTCTTCGTCGGACGCATCGCCGAGGACGCCGAAATCGCCGCCGAGGCGCTCCGCCTCCTGCGGGTCCCGGTCGACGACGGCTACGAAGCCGTCCTCGCCGGCCTGTCGC
>JAEZGP010000236.1 GCA_023437285.1 Actinomycetes bacterium
GCGCTGGTCGGGGCGAACGGGCACGGGCTGTGGCACCGGCGGCGGATCGCGCCGCTGCACGACGCGGGCCGGCTCGACCTCGTCGCGCTCGTCGACGTCAAGCCGGTCGCGGCGGCCGACGGCGCCCCCATCCCGGCCGGCACGGCGGTGCTCACGGACCACGGCGAGCTGCTCCGCGCGTACTCCCCCGATGTTGTCGTGATCTGCACGCCGCCGCACACCCACCGGGCCATCGCGTCGGACTGCCTGCGCGCCGGCGCGGATGTCCTGCTGGAGAAGCCGCCCGTCGTCGACGTCGCCGACTATGACGCGCTCGCGGCGGTCGTCGCCGAGACGGGACGGGCGTTGCAGGTCGGGTTCCAGGCGCTCGGGTCGCTGGCGCTGGCCCGGCTGCGCGCCGCCGTTGACGCCGGCGAGCTGGGCAAGCTGACCAGCGTGTCGGTGGTCGGCTCGTGGCAGCGCACCGACGCGTACTACGCCCGTTCGCCGTGGGCGGGCCGGCGCGGCCTGGACGGGCACCCGGTGCTCGACGGCGCGCTGGCCAACCCGTTCGCGCACGCCGTGATGCAGGCGCTGGCCGTCGCCGGGTCGCAGCCGACGCTCGTGGAGGTCGACGCCTACCGGACCCGGCCGATCGAGGTGGACGACACGGCGACGCTGCGCGTCACCCTCGCCTCCGGGGTGCGCATCCTGGTGGCGGTGACCCTGTGCGGGGAGGAGTTCATTCCCGGCATGCTCACGGCGGTCGGTACGGACGGCACGGCGCGGCTGGAGTACCCGACGGACCGCCTGGCCATGCCCGGCGACGCCGACCTGCGCGACGTGCCCGGCCGGGTGGGCCTGCTGGAAAACCTGCTCGACCATCGCGCCGACCCCGACGGCGTGCCGCTGCTCGCCCCGCTGGCCGACACTCTGCCGTTCACGGTGGTCCTGGAGGCGATCCGCGCCGCCGGCGTGCCCCCGCTGGTGGACCCGGCGTTCGTCACGGTCACCGGCGACGCCCCGGAGATCCACCACACCATCACGGGCATCAACGACACCCTGCTGCGCGCCGGCCGCGACGTCGCCCTCCTGCGCGAACTCGCGGTCCCCTGGGCCGGCGGCCCGGCATAGGCCGCATGCCGGGGCCCGGTCGCCGTGGCGGCCGGGCCCCGACCCCCCGTTACGCCGGGCGGTACACCTGGTGCACCACGCCGGTCGAAAACGTCGCGGAGCTGGCGAGAACCAGCGGGATCGTCGGGCCGTCCGCCTCGAACAGGCGCCGCCCGTGGCCCACCACGATCGGGTGCACCAGCAGGGCCAGTTCGTCGACCAGGCCGGCGCGCAGCAGCGTCCGGGCCAACGTGATGCTGCCGGGGGCCAGGATGTTGCCGCCGGGCTCCTCCTTGAGCCGCGCGACCGCCCCGGCCACGTCGGTGCCGTCGACCTTCAGCAGGGTCGAGTTGCGCCACGACAGGTCGGTCAGGGTCCCCGACACGACGACCTTCGCGGGCCGGTTCATCGTCGCGGCCCCCGGGTCGTCGGCCGGCGCGTTACCGAACGCCCCGGCGAAGCTCTCGTACGTCACCCGGCCCAGCAGCAGCGTGTCCGCCGCCGCCGAGTCGGCCGCCATGACGGCGAACATCTCCTCGTTGACGTACGGGGTGTGCCACTGGTCGGGCGCCTCCACGACCCCGTCGAGCGAGATGAACTGCGCCACCACGAGCTTGCGCATCGCTTATTTCCCTCCGGTACGGGCGGCCCGTCGCCGCCCTTCACCGGTGCGTCGAACGGACCCCGACCGGATCGACACGTCCTCGCGAACACGTCTCGTGATTGGATGAGGTGCGCAACGACACGGAAGCTGGAGGCCAGCGTGCGGTACCTGTTGACGATGAACGGCGGCGGACGCAAGGCCGACGCCGAGCTCTACGCGGAGATGGGCCGCTTCATCGAGGAGTTGAGCCGCGCCGGGACCCTGGTCACCACCGGCGGCCTGGACTCCACCGGGACCCACATGTCGGCCAGCAACGGCCGGGTCACCTTCACCGACGGCCCGTACGCCGAGACGAAGGAGACCATCGTCAGCTTCGCCGTGATCGAGGTCGCCTCGAAGGAGGAGGCACTGGCGCTGGCCGAACGCTTCTGGGCCATCGTCGGCGACGGCGAGGGCGACATGCGTCCGATCTACGGCCAGTAGGCGATGCTGGCCGAGGACGTTGCGAAGGCCGTCGAGCGGGCCTGGCGGGCGGAGTCGGCCCGGATCGTGGCCGGCGTGGCGGGCGTGGTCCGCGACGTCGGCCTGGCCGAGGAACTGGCCGCCGACGCGCTGGTCGCCGCGCTGGAGCAGTGGCCGGCCGACGGTATCCCCGACAACCCGGGTGCGTGGCTGATGCTGACGGCGCGCCGCCGGGCCATCGACCGCATCCGCCGCGACGTACGGTTGCGCGAACGCGTCGGGCAGCTGGGCCACGAGGCGTACCAGCGACAACAGTCGGCCACGTTCGACGGTACGGCCGACTACGAGGCGGTCATCGACGCTGTCGTCGACAACGACGCGCTCAAGGACGACCTGCTGCGGTTGATCTTCGTGTCATGTCATCCCGTGCTGGGCGCCGAGGCGCGGGTGGCGCTCACGCTGCGGGTCCTCGGCGGGCTGTCGACCGCCGAGATCGCCCGCGCGTTCCTCGCGCCGGAAGCGACCGTCGCGCAACGGATCGTGCGCGCCAAGCGGACCCTGGCGGACAAGCGCATCCCGTTTGAGGTACCGCCGCCAGCCGAGCGCGCCGCGCGGCTGGCGTCCGTCCTGGAGGTGCTGTACCTCATCTTCAACGAGGGCTACTCCGCCACCGCGGGCGACGACTGGCTGCGGCCCGCCCTGTGCGAGGAGGGCCTGCGCCTGGCGCGGATCCTGGCCGACCTCACGCCGAGCGAGCCGGAGGTCTTCGGGCTACTGGCGCTCATGGAGATCCAGGGCTCGCGGCTCGCCGCCCGGGTGGGGTCCGCCGGCGAGCCGATCGCGCTGCCCGACCAGGACCGCACCCGGTGGGACCAGGCGATGATCCACCGGGGCTTCGCGGCCCTGCTGCACGCCGAGCGCCTCCTGCGCGCCGAGGGCCAGCCCGGATCGGACGCCGGCCCGTACGTGCTGCAGGCCGCGATCGCCGCCTGCCACGCGCAGGCCGGTACCGCGAAGGAGACCGACTGGGGCCGCATCGCGGCCCTGTACGCGCGGCTCGCGGCGCTCATGCCGACGCCCGTGGTGGAACTCAACCGCGCGGTCGCGCTCGCCAGGTCGCAGGGCCCGGCCGCCGGGCTGGAACTCGTCGAGCGGCTCGCCGCCGAGCCGGCCATGCGCGACTACCACCTGCTGCCGGCCGTGCGGGCCGACCTGCTCGACCGGCTCGGCCGCCGCGACGAGGCGCGCGCCGAGTACGAGCGGGCAGCCGCGCTCACCGCCAACGCCCGCGAGCGCTCGGTACTCCTCGACCGGGCCGGGCACGAGGCGACCCCCTGAAAC
>JAEZGP010000260.1 GCA_023437285.1 Actinomycetes bacterium
TTTGTGTATAAGAGCCAGGGCGGGGTGGTCGCCAGGTCGCCCGCCCACGCCGAAACCTCCAGCGCGCCGCCCGGCTCCAGCGTCGCGCCGAAGCGGCCCAGGCAGCGCAGATCCTCCTCCGGATGCAGGCCGCGCTCGGCCTCCTCGCGGGCCCGTACGCCCAGCCACCAGGTGCCGTCCGGCTCGTAGCCCGGCCCGGCGACCCGGTAGGCGCCCGCGACGACGACCCCGTCGGCGGCCGGCTCCAGCGTCAACTCCTCCCCGCCCGCGTAGCGCTCGCCGTGCGCGTCGCGCCACGTGCCCAGCGCCTCCACGCTCACGTGCACGGGCGGGCCGGCCAGCAGGCGGTGCGTGACGGCGACCGACGGTCGCCCGTACGCCATGGCGATCTCCCGTTCGAGCACGAGGTCGCCGACGCGCCAGCGCCAGCGCGGCACCCCGCCGCGCAGCTCGAAGCTCTCCAGCAGCGTGTAGCCGCGCGGCTCCACGTGCCCCGAGGCCCACTCGTGGGTGCCCAGCCGCACCTGGGCGCCCGACGGCAGCGTCACGATCGCGTCGAGCGCCGCCAGGCCCATCATCCGGCGGGCCGGCGTGGCGCCGGCCACCACGAGCAGACCGTGGTAGCGGCGGGTCCGCAGGCCGGCGACCGTACCCATGGCGTAGCCGCCACGGCCGTCCGTGACCAGCCATTCCCGGCTGGCGCCGGTGCCGAGCGTGCCGCACACCTGGGTACCGAAGGACCACCGGGGGATCAATGTCACGTTGCCGATCGTACGGGCGGCCCGTGGGGTACCGGTACAGATCATGACGGCGGGTGGTGCGGACGCCCGTAACACGACTAGCGGACAATCAGGGCGTGACTGGGGACGCAATGGGAGCTGAACGGGAGCGGCTGGCCGACGCCGACGCGGGGGTCGACGCCTGGCGCGAGTGGGGTCCGTACCTGTCGGAACGGGCCTGGGGGACGGTACGGGAGGACTACAGCGAGCACGGCACGGCCTGGGACTACTTCCCGCACGACCACGCCCGTTCCCGGGCGTACCGGTGGAACGAGGACGGCCTGGGCGGCATCTGCGACGAGCGGCAGACGTTCTGCTTCGCGTTCGCGTTCTGGAACGGCCAGGACAACATCCTCAAGGAGCGCATCTTCGGGCTGACCGGCCCCGAGGGCAACCACGGCGAGGACGCCAAGGAGTACTGGTGGTACCTGGACTCCACGCCCACCCACTCGTGGATGACCTGGCGCTACCACTACCCGCAGGCCCACTTCCCGTACAGCGAGCTGGCCGAGGTCAACCGGTCGCGCGGCCGGGAGGAGCCCGAGTACGAGCTGGTCGACACCGGCGTCTTCGACGAGGACCGGTACTTCTCGATCAACGTGGACTACGCGAAGGCCTCGCCCACCGACTACTGCGTGCTGGTGACGGTCACCAACCACGGGCCCGAGGCGGCGCCGCTGCACCTGCTGCCCACCCTGTGGTTCCGCAACACGTGGGCGTGGGGGCTGCCGGGTTGGTCGGACAAGCCGCAACTGCACGGGTACGACGCCGGCACGCTGGTCGCCCGGCACCGCATCCTCGGCCGGCTCGTGCTCGCCGGTGAGGGTGATCCCGAGGCCCTGTGCTGCGACAACGAGTCCAACGCCGAGCGGCTGTGGGGGTTGGAGAGCCGCTCGAAATACCCGAAGGACGGCATCGGGGAATACCTGATCAACGGCCTGCCAATGGTCAACCCCGAGCGGATCGGCACCAAGGGCGCCCTGCACTACCAGCTGAACCTCGAGCCGGGGGAGACCCGCCAGATCCGGCTACGACTCGCGCTCGTGGCCAGCAGCGCCGACGAATGGTCGCCCGAGGCCGCCAAGCGCGACCACGCGGCGCTCGACCTCGGTGCCGACTTCGACGCCGTACTCCACGCGCGGCGCGCGGAGGCCGACGCGTACTTCGCCGAGCTGACCCCGCCCACCGCCAGCGCCGACGAGGCGCTCGTGCTGCGCCAGGCCGTCGCCGGCCTCATGTGGGGCAAGCAGTTCTACCACTACGACGTGGCGCGCTGGCTGTCCGGCGACCCGGCCGGCCAGCCGCTGTCCGAGGCGCGCAAGCGCGGCCGCAACGGCCACTGGTGGCACATGTCGAGCTTCGACGTGATCTCCATGCCGGACCCCTGGGAGTACCCCTGGTATGCCGCCTGGGACCTGGCGTTCCAGTGCGTCGCGATCGCCCGGGTCGACCCGTCGTTCGCCAAGGAGCAACTGCTGCTCCTGCTGCGCGAGTGGTACATGCACCCCAACGGGCAGATCCCCGCCTACGAGTGGGCCTTCGACGACGTGAACCCGCCCGTGCACGGCTGGGCGGCACTGAAGGTGTTCGAGCTCGACGGGGCGCGCGACTACGACTTTCTGGCGCGCGTACTGCACAAGCTTCTGATGAACTTCACCTGGTGGGTCAACCGCAAGGACACCAGCGGCAACAACGTGTTCGAGGGCGGCTTCCTGGGGCTGGACAACGTCGGCCCGTTCGACCGGGGCGCGGTGCTGCCCATCGCGGGGGTGCTGGAGCAGAGCGACGGCACGGCGTGGATGTCCATGTACGCGCTGAACCTGCTGGAGATGACCCTCGTCCTGGCCTCCCACGACCGCGCGTACGTCGACCTGGCCACGAAGTTCTTCGAGCACTTCGCCTACATCGCGTCGGCGGCGTTCGAGCAGGGCCTGTGGGACGACGAGGACGGCTTCTTCTACGACGTGATCCGCCAGGCCGACGGCACGCAGGTGCCGCTCAAGGTGCGTTCGGTCGTGGGCCTGCTGCCACTGGGCGCCAACACCATTCTCAGCTCGATCACCCTGGCGCGGCTGCCCGAGGTGGCCGGTCGGTTACGCTGGTTTTTGACGAACAAACCCGAGTACGCCGACGTGGTCGGCGCGCGGCGCATCCGCGACGGGCAGCAGCTGCGCCTGCTGACGGCCGTCGGCACGGACCACCTGCTGATGCTCCTGCGCCGGATGCTCGACGAGGAGGAGTTCCTGTCCCCGTACGGCCTGCGCACCCTGTCGCGCAAGCACCTCAAGGAGCCGTACACGGTCGAGCTGGGCGGCACGGAGTTCACCGTCGGCTACGAGCCCGCCGAGTCGGCGACCGGGCTGTTCGGCGGCAACTCCAACTGGCGCGGCCCGATCTGGTTCCCGGTCAACTACCTGATCATTGAGGGGCTGCGGCGCTTCGGCCGGTTCTTCGGCGATGACCTGCTGGTGGAGTACCCGACCGGGTCCGGCGTGAAGCACACCCTCACCGCCATCGCCGACGACCTGTGCCAGCGGCAGGTCAACCTGTTCCTGGCCAACGCGGACGGCCGGCGGCCGCTGCTCGGCGACAGCGAGCTGTTCCAGAACGACCCGCGCTGGCGCGAGCTGCTGCCCTTCCCGGAGTACTTCCACGGCGACACGGGCGCCGGCCTCGGCGCCACGCACCAGACCGGGTGGACCGCGCTCGTGCTCGACTACATCCTCACGCTGCACGGCCGGTAGTCAGTCCTGGGCGCGGCGGGTCCCCACGAACTGGTCCGGCCGGCGGTGGCGGCCGGTCGCGTGGTGGTGCTGGGGTTCGGCGAAGAACGTCATGCCGATGACCGCGGCCAGCGTGGCCACGAACCCCACGCCGGCCAGCCAGCCCAGGCCGGGCCGCACCTTGTCGCCCAGGAACAAAAGGCCGATGATCGCGGGCGGGATCGCCGACGCGGCGTCCATCGCCGCGCCCGCCGCCGTGGTCGAGCCGCGCTGCATGGCCAGCCCCAGCAGCAGCTGCGCGACCAGGGAGTGCGCGACCAGGATGTAGAGCAGCGGGCTGCTGACGAACGCGTCCACCGAGTGGGCGTTGGCGAGCGGCCGTGAGGCGATCGCGGCCGCGCCGAAGGACAGTCCCGCCAGGGCGCCCAGGGCCACGGAGCCGGGGGCGCCGTGCACCTTCGCGGCGAGAAAGCCGAGGCCGGCCACGCCGACCAGCGCCAGGGCCAGGGCGATCTCGCCCTTGAGGCCGATGTCGCGCGACGGGTGCGGCTGCGCCGAGACGACCAGCGCGGCCAGGCCCAGGCACAGCAGCACGAGCAGGGCGATCTCGGCCGGCGGCAGGCGCCACTTCAGCACGAGTACGCCAAGGACGGCGGTCACGCCGAGGCCGGCCGCGACGCTCGACTGCACGAGGAACAGGGGCAGGTCGCGGCGGGCCACGAAGGCCAGCAGGAAGCCCAGCGTCTGGCACAGCAGGCCGACGAGGTACGTCTTGTGCCGGGCCAGCCGCACCAGCAGCGCCGGGTCGAGCGTGTGGTGCGTCGTGGTCTTGGCGGCCGCGATCGACTGCAACAGGTTGGCCACCCCGTACATGCCGATCATGGCAGTGAGGAAGAACCACCCCGGAGACATCACGCGCAGAGGATATGCGTCGGCGCCGGCCCGCGCCGAGACCCATCCGGGCGATGCGCTCGATCGCTGATCATGATCCGAGCATGTCGAGGATGTCGGCGTGCAGGGGACCGTTCGTCGCGATGGCGCTGCCGTTGCCCGGCCCCTCCCGGCCCGCCAGGTCCGTGAAGGTTCCGCCCGCCTCGGTCACGATCGGGATCAGCGCCGCCACGTCCCACAGCGACAGCTCCGGTTCCACCATGATGTCCAGCGCACCCTCGGCCAGCAGCATGTACCCGTAGAAATCCCCGTACGCCCGGCTGCGCCACGTGCGGCGCATGATGTCGAGCATCGCCTCCAGCTTCTCCAACTGCTCCCAGCCGGTCAGCGACGAGTAGCAGAACGACGCGTCCGCGAGCCGTCGCACCCCCGACACGCGGATCGCGGTCGCGGCCGACTGATGGCGTCCCGCGTACGCCCCCCGGCCCTTGGCCGCCCACCAGCGCCGCCCGAGCGCCGGCGCCGAGACCAGCCCGACCACCACCTCAGAGCCCTCCATCAGGGCGATCAGCGTGGCCCAGACCGGGACGCCGCGCACGAAGTTCTTCGTGCCGTCGATCGGATCGATGACCCACTGCCGCTGGCTCGGCCCGGCGGCCGCGACGCTGTGCCCGAACTCCTCGCCGATCATGCCGTCGCGCGGTCGGGTGCGCGACAGCGTCGCCCGGATCGCCTTCTCGACGGCCGTATCGGCGTCCGAGACCGGCGTCAGATCCGGCTTCGCGGTCACCGTGAGATCCAACGCCCGGAACCGGGCCATCGAGATCGAGTCCGCGCTGTCGGCCAGGACGTGGGCCAGCGCGAGGTCGTCGGCGTAGCGGGTCACGCACGCGAACCTACACGCCCCGGAATCCCAGGTGGGTCCGGCGCGGCGCTTGGGTAGGCTCTCGCGCGTGGATCCGAACGTCGTTGTGGGGCTGCTCGCGGAGGAGAACCGCCTACGCGCGTTCGCAGCCGTCGTGCTCGGCGCCAGCACGCCCAGCGAGGTCGCCCAGCGTGCCACCCTCAGCGCCAGGGACGCGGTCGCCGCCATCAACCGGTTGCTGCAGGGCGGGCTGCTGGCCACCGTCGACGGCAAGCTGGTCGCGCAGGTCACCCTCCTCAAGGACACCGCACGGGGGTACGCCGAACAGCACGCCCCGCCGGCCGAGCCCCTCGACGCGGACCGGAACCGGGCCGCGGTGCTGCGCGCGTTCATCGTCGACAGCCGGCTCGTGTCGATCCCCGCGGCGCGCGGCAAGCGCCGGATCATCCTGGAGCACATCGTCTCGGGGTTCGAGCCGGGCGTAAAATACCCGGAACGCGAGGTCGACGCGGTGCTGCGCGCCTGGCACCCGGACTACGCCAGCCTGCGCCGTTACCTGATCGACGAGGACCTCATGGCCCGCTCGGAAGGCGCATACTGGCGTACCGGCGGCCCGGTCCACCTCCGCTGACCCCGACCCCGCCCCGTCGGCCTCGCCGCCGCCCGCGGCCAGCTCCTGATTCGCCCACGGTGCACAAGCGGCGCCCCGGCCCAGACCCCGTCCCGCCGCATGCGCGGGCGCCGCCCGCCCTATGCGCACAGCCGCCCGCCCTATGCGCACATCTGGCGGGCTCGGCGCGCCGGCCGCCCGCCTTTTGTGCACATAGGGTGTCTTCGTGCGCCGGCTGTCCGCCTTTTGTGCACATTCGGCGGGCGCGGGCACGGGTCGTTCGCCCAATGCACACATCTGGCGGGCTCGGCGCGCCGGCCGTCCGCCTTTTGTGCACATAGGGCGTCGTCGTGCGCTGGCTGTCCGCGTTTTGCGCGCATTTGGCAGGTCCGGGCACGGGTTGTTCGCCCTATGCGCACATCTGGCGGGCTCGGCGCGCTGGCCGTCCGCCGTTTGTGCGCATAGGGTGTCGTCGCGCGCCGGCTGTCCGCCTTTTGTGCGCATTTGGCAGGTGCGGGCACGGGTCGTTCGCCCTATGCGCACATCGGGCGAGTTCGGCGCGCCGGCCGTCTGCCTTTTGTGCACATAGGGTGTCGTCGTGCGCTGGCTGTTCGCCGTTTGTGCGCATATGGCTGGCTCGGCGCGCTGGCCGTTCGCCGTTTGTGCGCATTGGGTGGTCTACGAGGTGCTGGGACTCGCCATATGTGCACATATGTCATCTTCGCGTCCTGACAGTCTGCCATGTGTGCACATTTGGCAGGCGCCTGGCGAGGAC
>JAEZGP010000373.1 GCA_023437285.1 Actinomycetes bacterium
CCAATCCCCCCCAGCGGGCGGCCCGGGGGGGCGGGCTACTCCCGCTTTCTCATGCGCCGGGTTCAGTCAGGGTTCAACGCGAAGCCGCCCGCCGCTCACCACGCCCGCCTCGCACCACGCGGGCCGCCGAACCGGCTCGACTCCCTCATCGTGCTCAACGGGCATGACCACAGTGGTGGCGTCCGAGGAGGTATGACCGCTCGGTCGTCATTTGGTGGGGGCCGGACGAGTTGGGTGCGCAGTCCTTCAGCCGCACGCGGGAACCGTGGCGGCACAGAGCAGGCAGTCCAGCTACAGCAACAAGTGACCTGGCCCTGGACGCCAACGCTACCCGATCTTGGGACAAAACCGTTGTCGGAGCATCGTTTTCGTCCCAAGATCGACAACGGTGACGGCTCAGCGGACGCCCCGGCGGCGGTTACGCCGACGTGGCGGATGCCGGATCGGGGGCCGTCGGGGTGGGGGGCGTGGCCTCCTCTTCCGCCTCGTCGCGGGCACGGAGGCGGTCGCCGACGATGACGCGCAGAGCGGCGGCCAGCGGGATGGCGATCAGCGCGCCGATCAGGCCGAGGACGGTCGCGCCGACCAGGGCGACGAAGAGGACCGCGAGCGAGGAGATCTCGACGGTGTCGCGCAGGACGCGCGGCGCGATGAGGTAGTTCTCCAGCGTCTGGTAGAGCGCGAAGAAGACCGCGACCAGGAGGGGCGTCGTCCAGGTTTCCGAGCCCGCCAGCGACACGATGACGCAGACCGCCGCGCCGATGGTCGCCCCGATCAGCGGGATCATGTCGAGTACGGCCACGAGTAGCGCGAGGGGCAGGGCGAACGGCACGCGCAGCGCGAGCAGCGCCACGAAGGTGACCACGCCCGCGATCGCCGAGATCACCAGATTGCCGATCATGTACGAGCCGACCTTGTCGATGACCAGGTTGGTCACGTCGAACACGGCCGGGCGGTGCCGCTTGGGGAACAGCCGCGCCAGGCCGCGCCTCAGCCGGGGCAGGTCGAGCATCAGGTAGATCGTCAGGACCACCACGAGCAGGACGGACACGACCGCGCCGAGGACCTCGCGGGTGACCGTGATCGCCTGGGTGCCTACCTTGCCGGGCATGTCGCGCACCCACGCGTCGACGGCGGGTTGCAGGCCCAGTCGGCTCTCCAACTCCGCCAGTCCGGGCGAGCGTTCGCGCAATCCTTGCAGGTACCCGGGGAAGTCGGCGGTGAGTTCGCGCGCCTGCTGCAGCAGCGCGGGGGCGAATAGCCAGACGAGCGCCGTCAGGGCGGCGAACGTGGTCAAGGCGATGATCGCCACCGCGTGGGAGCGCTTGACCCGACGGGCAATCATCCAGCGCACCACGGGGTCGAGGCCGACGGCGAGGAACACCGCGACGACGACCTGGACGAGCAGGGCACGGGCGGCGTAGACGAGTACCGCCGCGACGGCGACGGCGAGCACGGCGAGCGCGCCGGTGGCGCACCAGACGAAAATCTTCGCTGGGCCGATGGGTTCGGCCGGTTCTTCCTCTGAGACGACCTCGGTCACGCCTGGTACGTACCCCGTGTGCGCGCACGGCAAGCCGGAAGGTTTGACGACATCGCACAGCTTCTATACGTTGCGACGTAACAACATAGGAAAGGCCTTTCCGGTGGATACGGGCTCCCGACGGCTGGGCCGTTTCCGTCCCGTCGCCACCAGGGGAGGAAGACCCATGTCACCACCCGTCCGTACCCGCCGCCGCCCCTGGCGGTTCGCCGCGATCGTGGGCGCCACGCTCAGCGTCGTCGCGGGGGTCGCGGCCGTCGGCCTCACCCAGGCCAACGCCGCCACCGTCAACACCGGCGCCTGGTACGTGTTCGTCAACCGGCACTCCGGCAAGGCAATGGACCTGTGGGAGTGGTCCACCGCCGACGGCGGGCAGGTCCGCCAGTTCACCCGTACCGACGCCAACAACCAGCAGTGGCAGTTCGTCGACGTCGGCAACGGCTACTACCAGCTGCGCAACCGGCACAGTGGCAAGGTCATGACCATGCCGAACGCCACCGACGGGACACCGCTCATCCAGACGGCCGCGAGCAGCGATACCAAGCAGCACTTCACGCTGCGCGACTCGGCCGGCGGGTACGTGCGCTTCCTCAACCGGCACTCCGGCAAGGCCCTGGACCTGTGGCAGTGGTCGACCGCCGACGGCGGCGTCATCGCCCAGTACGCCGACGTGGACGGCGCCAACCAGCAGTGGCAGATGATCCAGGTCGGTACGGGCGGCGGCACCACGCCGACCACCGGCTCCGGCGGCGGCACGGGCTGCGGCAGCGGCTCGTTCAACGCCGAGGTCACGGTCAACGGCGGCACCTGGACGGCCCGCAACGGCGCCACGACCGTCTACACGGGTACGAGCATGCTCTCGGCGATGCAGGCCGCGGTGAACAGCCTGTCGTCGGGACGGACGAGCAAGCAGCGCGTCGTCGTGCGCGGCTCCGGCTCGGTCGCCGCGAACACCCGCCTGTCGCTTCCGTCGTACACGATTCTGGATGTTTGCGGCACGATCAATGTGACGGGTTCGGGCTCGGGTGACATGGCCCCGGTGTACTCGCGGGGCACGCGCGACGTCGAGATCCAGAACCTCAGCGTGACCGGCACGCCGGTGTACGGGATCTTCCTGCGCAGCGTCGACAACGTGATCCTCGGCAAGATCGACATGCGCCTGTCCTCCGGCCTGGCGGTACGCATCGACAACTACGGCAACACGTCCGTGATGGCCCGCAACTACCGAATCGACAACGTGTACGTCTCGGGGGCCAGCTCGCACGCGCTGGAGACCTACGGCGTCGACGGCATCCAGATCGGCACCGTGACGGCGCGCAACGTCGGCGAGTCGGGCCTGCTGCTCAACCAGACCATCAACGCGACCGTCGGTACGGTCGACGCGGATAACGCCGGTACGGGCACCGGGTACGCGGCGTTCCGCATCGCCAACCGGGCCGGGCGGATCGGGTCGTCGTACCCGGTGAACATCCGCGTCGGCCTGGTCAAGGCGCGCGGCGGCGGCCGGGGCATCTTCTGCGTCTCGGAGAGCGGCGGCGCGGTGATCGACCGGATCGACATCGCCAACACCGGCAACAACGCGATCCTGCTGGAGAACTGCTACGGCACGACGATCGCCGGCCAGTCGGGCACGGTCAACGGGGGCGGCGAGATCCGCATCGCGTCGCGCACCGAGTTTCCGGCGTCGGCGAACAACACGATCCAGAACCTGACGGTGTCCAACACCAACATCCGCCTCAGCCCGTGCGGCACCAACAACGTCATCCGCAACGTGACCAGGACGAACTCGACCCTCACCTGGTGCTAGGCGCCGGTGCGGGTCACCGTGGCCGCGGTGTTTCAGCAACGCGCGGCGCGGGCAATGCGGTCCTGGACGAGGAGGTAAGTGTCATGCGTTTGTTGACGTTGGCGGCTGGCGTGGCGGTGGGCTACGTGCTCGGCACGCGCGCGGGCCGGGAGAAGTACGACAAGATCGTCGAGGGTGCCCGCAACCTCGCGGACCAGCCGCAGGTGGCGCAGGCCAAGAGCAAGTTCCAGGAACTGGTGGGCGCCGGCACCGACGCGGCGTCGCGCAAGCTGGGCTCGGCGACGGACGCCGTGACCCACAAGCTGGACACCGTGGCGTCGGACTCCGACGTCACGACCGCGCCGCGCAAGCGGACCAAGCCGGCCGAGGGTACGACGGTCGTCACCACTCCGTGACACCGGGACATCAGTGGATCTTCGGGGACATCGGTCGCACCAGCGACACCGTCCCCGAAGATCCACTGTTTCGTGAGGGACCCCACCATGGAACTCGCGGTTTTTGACCGCTTCACCAGCGGCCTCGACTACCCGATGTTCGTGGTCACCGTGCCGGGCAGCGGATGTCTCGTGGGCTTCACCACGCAGTGCAGCATCGACCCGCCCCGGTTCCTGGTCTGCCTGTCGAAGGCCAACCACACCTACCGCGCGGCCAAGGACGCGCTGGCCATGGCCGTACACCGGTTGGGGCCGGATGATCACGACCTGGCCGCGCTGTTCGGCGCCGAGACCGGCGACGAGATCGACAAGTTCGCCCACTGCGACTGGCGGCCCGGCCCGCACGGCGTACCGCTGCTGGAGCGCTGCCCGGCCTGGCTCGTCGGCGAGATCGACCTTCGCGTCGACCTGGGCGACCACGAGGGCCACCTGCTGCGTCCCATCGAGGTCAGCCCCGGGACCGCGGCCGCCCCGCTCATGTTCACCGCCGTGAACTACCTCGACGCCGGCCACGACGCCCAAGGTTGAGCTAGAGCGGCGCGCCGCCGTAACCGACCTCGTTGCCGTCCGGGTCGATGTAGGTGACCTTCCGTACGCCGTTGTCGTACGTCTCCCGGCTCGCGGGCTCCAGGCCCCGCTCCGCGATGCCGGCCACCACCGAGTCGAGGTCGTCGACGAAGATGGTCTGCAGGGCGTGCCCGGCGTGCGCCGGTCGCACCTCGATGTACAGGAACCGGTGCTCGCCCAGCTCCCAGACCGCCTCGATGTCGTTGGGGCGGAAGCCGGGCGGGCCGCCCAGCAGCTTCTCGTACCAGGTCAGCGCGGTGGCAAAGTCACTGACGGAGATTCCCGCGAACAGGTCGATGGTCATGCCGCCCCATGCTAGATCGCGACGGCGGGCGAACTCCATTGTCCGCCCGCCTGTCCTCTCAACGACCGAACGAGGGGACCGTCGCAAGCGAGTACGCGGCCGACAGCAGCAGCACGATGCCCGACCCGAGGCCGACCACCGTACTCACGGCGAGGTCGCGGCGGCGCGCGACCGGCACGGCGGACAGGGCGACCAGCGTCACGAGCGCGGCGGGCACGTGGATGAACGGGTACTCGATGAGCACCTCGACCGGGAACAGGTGCACGCCCACGACGAGCGCTACCCAGGCCGGCACGAGTTCGCGCTTGCCGCGCGCGCTCAGCACGCCCGCGCCGATGCCCGCGAGGGCGAACTCCACGCCGACGACGATGCCGAACACCGGGCTCGTGTCCGCGTCGAACACGGTGCCGTCGCCCCAGTGCCGCACCA
>JAEZGP010000395.1 GCA_023437285.1 Actinomycetes bacterium
ACAGCATCGGCAGCAGGAAGTACTGGCTGTCGCGGACCACCAGCTCGTGGTCGTACGCGCCGATCGACTCCAGGTGCAGCTTCGTGGTGGACAGCGTCCCACCGGCGACGTACAGGCGCGAGCCGACATAGTGGACCGGCTCGCCGGTGCGCCGGTCGCGGCCCTCGATGCGCACCTCGCCGTCGCGCTCGGTGTAGCGGCACACCACGACGCCGGGAACGTAGGTCACTTTGCCCGAGGCGACGAGTTCCCCGAGCGTGACCGCGGGGTTGTAGATCAGGCCGTACGGGCAGCCGAACATGCACAGCGCGCAGCGCTCGCATTCCCGCCCGCCGGCGTTGCGGGCCGCCACCGCGAGGCGGGCCCGGCCGAACAGGAATCCCCGTGCGCGCAGCGCATCCCGGTTGCGTCGCAGGGTGTCAAGGAACGCCTCGGCCTGCCTGCTCACCGGCAACGACTCCAACCGGTCCGTGTACGTCGGGAAGCGCTCGGCGAGGTCGTCCTCGGCGCCGGACAGCCCGACGAACGACAGCACCCGCGCGAAGTGGTCGGCCAGCTCGTCGCCCTTGACCGGCCAGTCGCCGAGTTCGTCGGGCAGGTAGGGCAGGGCGGCGGCGCCCCAGACGTTGCCGAAGCCGCCCTTGGCGAACGACGGCAGCAGCCCGACGCCCGTGGCGTCGCGCGGCAGGTGCCGGTCAGCCTCCCGGTACGGGAAATCGGACCCGTGGAGAACCTTCAGCGGTACGCCGCTGGCGGCCGGCACCATCGACTCCTTCACCGTGGCCAGGTCGGCCGCGGCCCACTGCGCCGGTTGTCGGGCGGCCATCCGGGCGACGGTCAGCTCCCGCTCGGGCTCCAGCGACAGGCCGACGTCGAGGACGGTGACGTGGTGACCTCGGCTGGTCAGGGCCATCGTCGCGGCGACGCCGGCCGGACCGGAACCGACGACGTAGATCATTCGGCGGACGAGGTGAAGTCGCGGAACGGAACGCCGACGGCGCGGGTGGGCCCGAAGTCCGGGGAGGGATCCTGGTTGACGACGCTCACCACGCTGTCGCTGCGGACCGGCAGCCGCACGCCGGCCAGTTCGGCGGTCTTGGCCGGCAGCCAGACCGCGCGCCACGGCACCGGGACGAACCGGACGGTACGTCCCTGCCGGGCGGCGAGTTCGGCGAGGATCTCGCGCAGCGTCCAGCCCTTCTCGTGGGCCGCGATCACCGGCTCGCCGGGCTTGGTCAGGGACGGCTGGGCGACGAGCTTGCGGATCAGCGCGACCACGTCGTCCTCGTGCGCCGGGAACAGCACCTGCCGGCCACTGCCGATCAGCGGTACGACCGGCAGCCGCCGCACCGCGCGGGCGAGCGTACCGACCATGCCGCCCGGCTGGTCGCCGAAGACCAGGCCCGGCCGCACCACCAGCGCGTCCAGGCGGTGGGCCGCCTCTTCGACGGCGAGCTTGGTGCGGCCGTAGTCGCTGCGGCAGCCGGGGAAGGCGCTGAGCGTCGAGATGAACACGATCGTCTCGACGCCCTCGGCCCGGGCCTGTTCCAGCAACCGGATCGAGCCCCGTACGTTGTGCGCCTCGAGGTCCTCGCGCCGGTGCAGGGTGAGGTCCCAGGCGCAGTGCACCAACGCGCTCACCTGCTGGTCGCGGAAAATTCCAGCCGGGGCGCCGTCGGCGAACGAGAACCTCGCGTCCGGGTTGCCGCGGCTCATCCGCACCACGGGCACCCCGTCGGCGGCGAAACCGTCGGCGATCCGCGAGCCCAGGTACCCCGACGCGCCGGTGACGGCGACCGCCCCGCTCACCTCGACCGACCAGTGCCGTCAGCGCGACTGCCACCGCAAACGTGCGCCATCACCGCAGCCACCCGTTCCCTTCGACGCGGTCCGCGACCCGCGGGGTGCGGGCGGGACCGGATCCGGGCCGCGACGCGCAGCGTCCACTGAGGTCACGGCCGACCGGAGGTGCTCCGGCCGGCGACAGCGTACTGCCTCGTGGTCCGCCTGTCGTCCTGACGATCGTCGATCGTTGTCGGGTGCCGGTGGCTCGGCGCCGGTCCCCTCGGCCCGGTCAGGCCCCCGCGAGCGGGGCGGCGCCGAACGACACGGAGAAGCGCTTGCACCAGATGGACACGCTGCGCAGCCCGGTCACGTCGACCGTCGCCGGCACGGTGTAGACCTGGGTGCCACGGTTGCCCTTGAGCTTGCCGACCTCGACGTAGCGGCCGTCGTCGAAGGTGAACCAGTCGTCGCCGACGGGCTGGTCGGTGAGCCACACCCGCAGGTCGGGTCCGTCGGACGTGTCCAGGTCGCGCAGGATCACCTGGTACGTCCCAGCGGGCTGGCGGACGAGTTGGGCCCTGCCCTTCGTGGCGTGTTCGTGGCTGACGAACGACCCCTCGGCCAGCAGCACGGCGGCGGCCGGCGTGGCCGGTGCCCCAGTGGCCGGCGCCGCAGTGGCCGGCGCCGCCGTGGCGGTCGCGGGTGCCGTGGTGGCCACGATCTCGGGCAGGGCGTCGTGCACGGTCTTGTTCGTGACCAGCCGCCACGGCTGGAACCAGTACAGGCCGGCCGCGGCGACCACGACGGCCACCGCGGCGATGGGGAGCAGCCACCGTCGCATCGGCCCAACGATAGGACGTCTCGGCACATCGGCAGCAGGGCGGTGCCGAATAATGATCAATCGGGCTCGGTGGGGCGACCGCCCCGGTGTGGGCGAGGGTTTCGGTGTGGGCGACGGCTTCGGCGCGTCAGCTCGGGCCGGACCGGCCGGTGGGTGTCGTCCCGTCCGGCGAGGGTCGCAGCCGGCGACCCTCCTCGCTGTCCGGGTCCGGGTCGCCCGCGTGGCCGGTCGCCGTCTCCAGCTCCTTCTCGTACTCCGTCTCGTACTCCTCGGCGCCCGCGTCGCCGCCGGTGGCGTCGTCCACCTGGCCGTCCTGCGAGTACGTCGCCATGGCCTGGTCCAGTTCCGACAGCGGCAGCCGGTCCTCGTCGCGCCACGCCGTGGGTTCGTGATCAGTCATGCTGACCTGCTTCCCGCCCCCGGCCCGGCTAAACGGGTCCGCGTCCCACGGATAATCGACCCCGGCCGCCGGCGCTCGGCCTGTCCGGGGACCGGGTGGTGCTAGCGTCGGGGGATGCCAGAGCCCTGGCCGTGGCCATCGGCGATAGTCGATCTACTCGCGCGCACCCGGACGGCGCAGCCGGACGGGCTGAGCGCCGCGGTCAACGCCGCGTTGCGGCCGCTGGGCGTCCACATGACCGTGTACCTGGTGGATCTCCAGCAGCGGACGCTGCGGGCATTATCCGAGCCGGACCGGCCCACCCCGCCCGCGATCGCAGTCGACGGTACGGCGGCGGGGCGGGCGTTCACCGACGTGCGCGCCGTGTCGGCCGACGACGCGTCCGGGGCGTACCGGTTATGGCTGCCGCTGCTCGACGGCAGTGAGCGGCTCGGCATCGTCGAGGTGACCGGCAGCCGGCCCGGCGCGGTCGACGACCCGGGCTTCGCCGAAGAGTGCGACGCCTTCGCCGCCCTCGTCGGTCACCTGGTCACGGTCAAGTCGCCCTACGGTGACCACCTGGTCACGGCGCGGCGGACCCAGCGCATGTCGGAGGCCTCGGAGCTGCTGTGGACGCTGCTGCCACCCCTGACGTTCGCCTGCGACCGCATGGTCATCTCGGGGGTTCTCGAACCCTGCTACGACGTCGGCGGCGACGGATTCGACTACGCGGTCGACGGCTCGCGCGCCTTCGTGGCGATCTGGGACACCGTCGGTCACGGCCTGGCATCCGGACTGGCCACCGCGGTGGCGCTGTCGGCCATGCGGGCGGCGCGCCGCGACGGCGACGGGCGGGCGGCGATCGCCCGGGCCGCCGACGCGGCGCTGGTGGAGTACATCGCGGACAGCCACTTCGCGACCGCCGTCCTGGCCGATCTCGACCTTGACACGGGCCTGCTCCGCTACCTCAACGCCGGCCACCCACGGCCGCTGCTGCTGCGCCGGGGCAGGGTGATCCGCGACCTGGCCGGCGGCCGGCGGATGCCGCTGGGCCTGGCCGACCCGCAGCTGGAGGTCGCCGAGGAGCAGCTGGAACCCGGTGACCGGCTGCTGCTGTACACCGACGGGGTCATCGAGGCGCGGGATCGCGATGGCGAGTGGTTCGGTGAGCGCCGCCTGATCGAGTTGTTCGAACGCCACGCGGCCGCCGGCCTGCCGGCGCCGGAAACGCTGCGCCGCCTCTGCCACGCGGCGTTGGCCCACTACGACGGTCCGCCGCGCGACGACGCCACGCTGCTACTCGTGGAATGGTCCAGGCAGGCGGTGGGCAGGATGTTGCCGTGACCGAACCCTTGTCCGTGACCGTGCGCGACGAGCCTGACCATACGGTGGTCGCCGTGCACGGCGCCCTCTACTTCGATACGGTCGGCCCGGTGCGCGAGGCGGTGCTGCCGCTGGCGACCGCGCCGCGCCCGCGCCTCGTGGTGGACCTCGCCGACGTGCCGTCCTGCGACTCCAGCGGCCTGAACCTGATGGTCCAGACCCACCGGCTCGTCACCAGTCACGGCGGGTGGCTGCGGCTGGCCGGCCTGCAGCCGATCGTGCGCCTCGCCTTCGAGGCGACGAACCTCACCCGACTGCTGGACATCTACGACGACGTCGCCGCCGCGACGCCAGGCTGAGGCAGTCCGTCGCGTCGATCCGGTCGTCGGGTGCGAACACCCAACGCGCAGGCCCGTTCGAAGCGGGTCGTCTGTCATCAGGGGGCGACGGGTCGGTTCCTGGCTGGCGCCGACGTTGGCCTCGATCCATTTCTTGAGTGGCCGTGCTGCTACGGACCCGTCGTGCGCGCCGCGACCGCCCTGTTGACCTGTAACGGCACATGAGCGTCGAACGCGCCGCTGACCTGATGGGCGTGCTGCTCGACGCACCGATCTCGACCGGGTCACCGGAGGGCTCAGCAAGCGGCTCGCGGGCCGGCTGGCGGGGTTCGAGACCGCCCTCTCAGTGACGAGACGCCACTTCCGCGCCGAGAAAGTGGGAGGTAAGAGCCCAGATCTATCGTCACGATCCGGGCACCCTGTACTCCCGAGGTCGCGCTGACCTGAGAGAAAGGACGCAACGTCATGACGATGACCGTCGGGGAGCTATTCGAGGCCCTCGCGACACGGCTCGACACCAAGGCTGCCACCGGCTTGACCCGGACCCTGCGGCACTCACTGACCCGGCCACCGAGCCGGGAACATTCGAACGGCGAATGCAGGTTCGGCCCGCCCACATGGCCAACGGCGACACGATGATGCAGGACGGTTCGTTCCTGTTCGGTGGCGGCATCCTGGTGCCGCCGCAGTTCCTCAGCTTGTTCACCACGTACCAGATGGAATCGGTCGCTGGATAAGCGCCCGGCACCTCCATTGAACTTCACCGACAAATCAGCCCCACGTCGCGTGCGGGCGTCTGCGAAATTGGAGTTACAACACATGGACACGACATCGCGCCGCGTCGGAGTACTGACGCTGCTCGTGACCAGCTTGGGATCCTTCATGGTCCTGCTGGACGGCTCCATTATCTTTGTTGCCCTCCACGAGATCCAGAAGGACCTCGGCGGCCAGTTGTCGCAACTGCAGTGGACCGTGGATGCCTACACGCTTCCGTTCGCGGCGCTCATGCTCACGGCCGGAACCCTCGGGGACCGGCTGGGTCGCAAGCGGGTGTTCCTTACCGGCCTGGTTCTTTTCGTGCTCGGGTCGGCGTTGTGCGGCTTTGCTCCGGAGGTCGACTGGCTGATTCTCGGCCGGGTGGTGCAGGGCATCGGCGCGGCGGCCATCAGCACAGGAAGCCTGTCGCTGCTGGTGTCGACGTTCTCGAAGCCGGCTGAGCGGGCCAAGGCGATCGGCATCTGGACCGCCGTGTCCGGTGTCTCGATCGCCTTGGGGCCGCTGCTCGGTGGCATCCTGATCGAGTCCTTCAACTGGCAGGCGATCTTCTTCCTGAACCTGCCCATCGGCGTGCTGGCCCTGGCCCTGGGCGTGCCGCGCCTGATCGAGTCCAAGAACCCGAATGCCCGTCACATCGACCTGCTGGGCCAGGTGCTCGTCGCGAGTGGGCTGTTCTGTCTGGTCCTGGGCCTGATCCAGGCCGGCCGGGACGGCTGGGGTTCGGCGTTGATCCTCAGCCTCTTAATCGGATCCGTGATCCTGCTAGGCGGGTTCTTCGTGGTCGAGTTGCGCAGCCGGGAGCCGCTACTGCCCCTGGAGCTCTTCCGCAACCGGACCTTCGCGACGGCCTGCGTGATCGCGTCGCTGCTCGGGTTCGTGATCGTCGGCGTGATGTTCTTCATGGCCCAGTACTTCCAGGCGGTGCAGCAGCACAGCGCGCTGGAGACCGGGCTCCGGTTGCTGCCGCTGACGCTGGGCATCTTCTTCCTTTCGCCGCCAGCAAGCCGCATCGCCGGCAAGGCCGGACCGCGCATCCCGATCATGGTCGGTGCGTTGTTGACGACGGCGGGCTTCCTCCTGCTCACGACCATCGAACCCGACTCACCGTTCAGCAGTGTGTGGTGGAAGCTTGCACTGTGCGGCGTGGGCATCGGCTGCATGTTCGCGCCGCTCACGCTGGCGGTGATGGCGTCGACACCGCCACAGCGGGCCGGTCTGGGCTCCTCGATGATCAACACTACCCGTATCACCGGCTTCACCGCCGGCGCTGCGGTGCTCGGGACGATCGTGGCCAGCAACATCGACGCGGGGGCGAGCGCTGGCCCCGCCACGATGCGGCAGGCGATGGTGGACGCGTTCCATCTCGTCTTCTATGTCTGTGCCGGCTGTGCCGTTGTCGCTCTCATCATCGCGGCGGCCTTCATGATCCGGGGCCGGCTGCCCGGACCCGGCCAGCCGCCCGCCGGTGCGGGTCAGGCGGCCGACCGGCCACCGGTCACGACCGGCGACGACGACCACGCGGCCGCCGCGGTCTCCGCGGCCCAGTAAACGTCGCCGGAACGGAAAGGACTAAGCCATGGCGTACGACCGTGATCTCGCAGATCGTGTCCGTGAAGCCCTTTCGGGCCGGTCAGTGCGGGAGGTGAGCATGTTTGGCGGCCTCACCTTCATGGTCAACGGGAAGATGGCTGTCACCGCCAATACCCAGGGCGATTTGATGGTCCGTTGCGATCCGTCCCGCGTGGAGAGTCTGCTCACGCGGGACGGCGCGGGCTGGCCCGTGATGCGTGGCCGCAAGATGAGCAAAGGATGGATCGTCGTCGAAGCCGGGCACATCGAGTCCGACAAGGTCCTCAGTTCCTGGATCCGGGAGGCCCTCGACTACAACGAAAAGGTGACCGACAGTGGCAGCTGAGCAGGCGACCACCCACTTCGGCGGGTTCCCACGCGAATTGTTCACCTTCCTGGAAGGGCTGGAGGCTGACAACTCCAAGGCCTACTGGGATGCCCACAAGCCGACTTGGGAGGCCAGCGTCCGCGAGCCGATCGACGCACTCATGGCCGATCTCGAGCCGGAGTTCGGGCCGCTGCGGACCTTCCGTCCCAACCGTGACGTCCGGTTCTCCAAGGACAAGTCCCCCTACAAGACGTGGGTGGGCGTCACCACCAGCGACCGCTCGATCGGCGGCATCGGGTGCTTCCTACGGATCGAGGCGGCCGGCATTCGGTTGGCTTCCGGCTCGATGGTCATGGCACCCGACCAGCTGGAGCGATTCCGGGCCGCGATCGACGATGCCGCCATCGGCGCCGAATTCGACAGCATCGGCCGTCAGCTCGCCGCTGCCGGGCTTCCGGTAGGCCCGGGCCGGCAGCCACCGCTCATCCGGACGCCGGCGGGCTACGCCAAGGACCATCCGCGCGCGGAGGTGCTTCGTTGGAAGGGGGCCGTGGTCGTCAAGGAGTACGAGCGAGCGGCCTGGATGTACAAACCTGCTGCGGTCGACAGGATCCGTGAGGTCTGGTCCGGGGCCGCCCCGCTGACGAAGTGGATCGACAAGTACGTCGGGCAAAGCACGGTCCCGGCCCGCGGCCGGGGCGACTGATCCATGAAACAGCTGTACACCGGGTTGATCGTTATTGCTCTGTTAGGGACGATCGCAGTCGGTTACGGCCTGTAGCTCCATCTGATGTATGGCTCATTTGCCAAGAACCACGTGCATTGACAGCGGAGGAGGAGAACTGACATGGCCCATCTCGATCTGGTGACACTTCTGGTGTACGACATGGAGCGCACCAAGGCCTTCTACACCGAGCTGCTGGGATTTGAGGAAGTCCCCGAATTCTCCCGCGGCGAACACTTTTCTTGGCTGCGCTCCAAGAAGCGCATGGCCAGCATCGCGCTGTTCAACGCTACGGAGAAGGCAGGGCGTCCGACCGTGGCCCACATCCCCGACGAGAGCGGCGGCGTGATGCTGGGCTTCGAGGTAGAGGACGCAGCGGCATATTACGCGGACTGGACGGCGAGGGGCGACATCCCGATTCGCACCGAGGTTTTCGACATGGGCAAGGGGTTCACGTTCGGCTCGATGGATCCCTCGGGCAACTACATCCAGGTCTTCGATGTCCATCCGCATTTCCGCGAGATCCAGCGGCGAATCGGAATGGACTGACCCGAGTCGAAAGCCCGGAGCACCGCGCGAAGCGGCCAGCAGCCGGCAATCACCCGGTCGGCGACGTGTCCAGGCGTCGGCCGGGTGATTGCTGCTGTGCTCCCGGCGGCGATGGTGCGTCCCGCTTGCCGTGTCCGCTCGAAGATTGTGGCGCAACGACATACGATTTGCCCCGTGTCCAAGACATCCGGCGCGGAGAGGTTCGAAAGGCTCGTCGACGATTTCGTCGGGCTCGATGGTGTCACCCCACCAGTGCCGGGCCGCGGATTCGGGTCCAGCGCGCTGCGGTACCAGGGCAAGATTTTTGCGATGTGCGTCGATGGTGAGCTGGTCGTGAAACTGCCAGCCGAGCGCGTGAGCGCGCTCGTCGCGGACGGAGCCGGGGTCATCTTCGACGCAAACAGGGGCACCCCTATGAGGGAATGGTTCCGGCTCGCGCCGGCCTCGACGTTGGACTGGTCGTCGCTGGCCCACGAGGCGCTGGCCTTCACGAACCGTTAGCGCAGCGCGGACGTTCGCCCAGACGGTGACGTCGGCCGGCTGCAACAGTCACAGCCGCGCGTTACCCGACGGCCCGGCGTGCGTTGACCACAGCGGTAGCGGCCCCCGCTGAAACAGTTTGCGGATTCGCGGGTGGCGCGCGCCTGTCCACACTGGATGCACCGCACAACTCGCAAATTTCCCACGAAAGAGTCCCGCGATGCGCGAAGCAACGAATCCTGCCCTGAAGGTGGCCCTGGCTTTCCACGAGGCATGGTCGAACAAGGAACTTGACCTGGCCTTGGGCTATCTGGCCGAGGACATCGTCTGTGACGCTCCGGCCGGCCGCCTTGAGGGGATCCCCGCGTACCGGGAGTTCATGGCGCCCTTCGTGCAGATGTTGATCGACTCACAGATGATCGCGGCGTTCGGCGACCAGGACCGGGCCGTTGTCGTGTACGACACGAAGACGGCTCTGGTCGAGAGCGCACCCGCGGCTGAGTGCGTGACCGTGCACAACGACAAGATCATCTACAACCGGTTCATCTTCGACCGCGCGCCGTTCGACGCGGCTCGCCGAGCCCGGGCGTAGCACTCGGTATCGGCCTCTGGGTTGGATGGATTGCACCGACGGGGAATCGCCGCCCAGGCGGCGATTCCCCGTCGGCGATCCGTGGTCGTGACGTGAGAGTCGG
>JAEZGP010000436.1 GCA_023437285.1 Actinomycetes bacterium
AGGATGCGGAACTGCAGCGCGTCGAAGACCTGGTGGACGGCCTCGCGGTCCCACCCGTGCCAGGCGAGGTCGGTGGGGCCGACGGGCAGTTCGAGGTCGTCGACGAGCCGGTTGAGTTCGTAGTTGCGCAGCACGCCGGCCAGGTGCGCGCGCACGTTCTCGCCCGCCTTGCCCTTGATCTGGTCGACGCCCGCGACGAGCCCGTCGAAGTCGCCGAACTGGGTGATCCACTTGGCGGCCGTCTTCTCGCCGACGCCGGGCACGCCGGGCAGGTTGTCGCTGGACTCGCCGACCAGCGCGGCGATGGCCCGGTAGTGCTCGGGGCCGACCCCGTAGCGGGCGGTCACCGCCGCCGGGTCCATCCGGACGACCTCGGACACGCCGCGCTTCGGGTAGATAACCGTGCAGTCGTCGGCGACGAGCTGGAACGTGTCGCGGTCGCCGGTGCTGATCAGCACCTGCATGCCCGCCTCGCGGCCCTGCCGGGCCAGCGTGGCGATCACGTCGTCCGCCTCGTAGCCCGCCTTCTCGATCACCGGGATGCGCAGCGCGGCCAGCACCTCCTGCACGAGGCTGACCTGGCCCTTGAAGTCCGACGGCGTCTCGGACCGGTTGGCCTTGTATTCCGGGTAGGTCTCGGTGCGAAACGAGCGGCGCGACACGTCGAAGGCCACCGCGATGTGCGTGGGCTTCTCGTCGCGCAGCGCGTTGATGAGCATGGACGTGAAGCCGTAGACGGCGTTCGTCGGCTGGCCCGTGGAGGTGGAGAAGTTCTCCACGGGCAGCGCGAAGAAGGCACGGTAGGCCAGCGAGTGGCCGTCGACCAGCAGGAGCCTCGGCTTTTCCGTCACGGGCCTACCCTAGCCCTCGCGTCCGACGAAACTACCCGCCCAGGTACGCCTTGACGATGTCGTCATCCTGGCGGAGCTGGGCGGCCGGACCGGCCAGCTTGAGCGAGCCGGACTCCAGCACGTAGGCCCGGTCCGCGATGCCCAGCGCCGCCAGCGCGTTCTGCTCGACGAGCAGCACGGTGGTGCCCTGCTCCCGGATCTGCTTGATCGTGTCGAAGATCAAATCCACGAGTACGGGCGCCAGACCCATCGACGGCTCGTCAAGCAGGAGCAGCTTCGGCCGGGCCATGAGCGCCCGGGCGACGGCCAGCATCTGCTGCTCGCCGCCCGACATCGTGCCCGCCTTCTGCCCGATGCGCTCGCGCAGCCGCGGGAACAGCTCCAGCATCCGCTCCTTGTCGGCCGCGATCTCCGCCTTGTCCTTGCGCAGGTACGCGCCGAGGTCGAGGTTCTCCGCCACGGTCATCTTCGGGAAGATCCGCCGGCCCTCGGGCGACTGAGCGATGCCCAGCCCGACGATGTCGTGGGCGTTGATCCCGTCGATGCGCCTGCCCAGAAACGTGACGTTGCCCTTGCGCGGCTTGAGCAGGCCCGAGATCGTCCGCAGGGTGGTGGACTTGCCGGCGCCGTTGGAGCCGATCAGTGTGACGATCTCGCCCTCGTTGACGTCGATCGTCACACCCTTCACCGCGGCGATGTTGCCGTAGTAGACGTGGACGTCGTTCAGCGCCAGCATCGGCTGCGTCGCGCTCGTCATGCCCCACCCTCCTTCGCCGCGGTACCCAGGTACGCCTCGATGACCCGGTCGTTGGTACGGATCTCCTCGGGCGTACCTTCGGCGATCTTCTCGCCCCGGTCGAGCACGGTGATGTGCTCGGAGACGCGCATGACCACGCTCATATCGTGCTCGATGAGCAGGATCGACACGCCCTTCTCCTCGCGTACCCGGTACACGAACTCGGTGAACTGGGCCGACTCGCGCGGGTTCATGCCGGCCGTCGGTTCGTCGAGGAGCAGCACCTTGGGCCTGAGCGCGAGCGCCCGGGCCACCTCCAGGCGCCGCTGGTCACCGTAGGACAGGTTGCGGGCGTACTCCCCCGCGACCTTGCCGATGCCGACGAAGTCCAGCAGCTCCAGGGCGGTGTCGTGGGCCTCGCGCTCCTCGCGGCGCTGCCGCGGGGTACGCAGGACCGTGTGGAAGACCCCCGACTTCAGGTGGCTGTGCATGGCCACCTTGACATTCTCCTCGGCGGTCATCAGGCCGAACAGGCGGATGTTCTGGAACGTGCGGGCCATGCCCAGGTCGGCCACCTTGTGCGGGGCCAGGCCGGTGATGTCCCGCCCACCCAGCACGACCCGCCCGGCGGCCAGCTTGTAGAGGCCGGTGAGGGCGTTGAAGAACGTGGTCTTGCCGGCGCCGTTGGGGCCGATGAGGCTTACCACGCCGCCCGTGGGCACCGTGAAGTCCACACCGTTCACGGCGATCAGGCCACCGAACTGGACCTTGATCTGCTCGGCCTGCAGCGCCGGCTCCACCGCGGCGGTCATGACCGCTTCCCTTCGTTCGTCGTGCCGTCGCCCGCGACCTCGACATCGGACAGCGTCGCCTCCAGTTCGGGGGCGGGCGCCTCCATGTCGGCCCCGAGCGACTCGGCCTCGGTGCGACCCGGTTCCCGCAGCACCAGTCGGGTGCGGGCCTCGGGCAGGATGCCTTCGCGCCGGAACAGCATCATCAGCACCAGCACCAGCCCGAACAGCAGGAAGTTGAAGCTCGGGAAGTTGATATTGGTGCCGAACGTGCTGTTGATCGCGTCGCCGGTGCGGGGCAGGCCGGTGGAGTTGACCCACGAGACCGCCAGCGCGCCGATGATGACGCCCCAGACGTTGCCCATGCCGCCGAGGACCACCATCGCCAGCAGGATGATCGAGATGGAGAAGTTGAACCGGTCCGGCAGCACGCCGTTGATGAGGATGGCGAACGCCGCGCCGCCGATGCCGCCGGCGACGGCACCGATCGCGTACGCCGACAGCTTCGTGCGCATGAGCGGCACGCCCATGGCGCTGGCGGCCAGCTCGTCCTCGCGGATCGCGAGCCACGCGCGGCCGAGCCGGCCCTCGCGCAACCGCAGGGAGACGAACACGATGACCGCGACGAAGAAGACGAACAACACGTACTTCGACAGGTGGTCGAACACGCCAAGGTCGCGGAAGCCGACGCCCTCCTTGTCGAAGGCGAGGGCCGGCACCGGGTCGGCGGGCAGGATGCCCTTGGTGCCGTTGGTCAGGTTGAAGCCGGCCAGATCGTCGCCGTTGTAGAAGAACTGCGGAATGATCTCGCCGAAGCCCAGCGTGACCAGCGCCAGGTAGTCGCTGCGCAGGCGCAGCGTGGGGGCGCCGATGAGTACGCCGAAGAAGGCACAGATGACGCCCGCGAGGATCAGCACTATCCAGAAGTTGAAGTGGATACCTCGCGCGCCTTCGGGCGCGGTGCCGAAGAGATTCCAGCTGACCTGCTGGAACTGGCCCGACATGAACCAGCCCACGGTATAGCCGCCCAGCGCCCAGAAGGCGACGAAGCCGAGGTCGAGCAGGCCGGCGTAGCCCACGACGATGTTGAGGCCGAGGGCGCACATGACCCAGACCAGCGACTCGTTGATCGAGGCGATGGACAGCCAGCGCTGCACCCACGCCTTGAAGTCCGGGTCGACCGGGCCGTAGTAGACGAAGTAGTAGAGCGCGAAGAAGGCGAGCGCGGCGAGGGCGAAGCCCAGGGGCCAGCGGGCCGACGGCGGGATGGCGAAGCCGCGACGGCGCGTCGGCGGCACGACAGACATGGTCTCGCTGCTCACGGCTACACCTTCTCCCCGACCGGACTGCCGAGCAGACCGGTTGGCCGGAACACCAGGACCAGGATGAGAATCGCGAACACCACGCTGTTGCTCCAGTCCTGGCCGAACCCGACGCCTTCGTTGAGACCCTGGATGAGGCCGATGAGCACCCCGCCGAGCACGGCGCCCTGCAGGTTGCCGATGCCGCCGAGCACGGCCGCGGTGAACGCGTAGAGGCCCAACTGGAAACCGAGGTCGTAGCGGGTGGTGCCGATGGTCTGCTGCCACATGACGCCCGCGACACCGGCCAGGGCGCCGCCGATGGCGAAGGTGAACGAGATGATCCGGTTGACGTTGACGCCCATGAGGCGGGCCGCGTCCTGGTCCTGCGCGGTCGCGCGCATCGCCTTGCCGGCGCGGGTCTTTGCCACTACCCAGCTGAGCAGGAGCAGCACCGGAATCGTCACGGCGAGCACCACGAAGAACGAGTACCTGATCTCGACGCCGCCGATGTGTACGGCGCCCTGCGGGAGCAGGCTGGGCCAGTCGCTCTTCTGCATCGAGCCGTTCCACTTGAGGCCGATGAACTGCAGGATGAAGCTCATGCCGACGGCCGTGATGAGGGGCGCCAGTCTCGGTGCCCTGCGCAGCCGCCGGTAGGCGAAGAACTCAATGGTCACGTTGATACTGGCGCAGAAGATGGCCGTCGCGATCAACGCGAAGACGAAGGCCATCCAGCCGAGCGCGCTCACCTGGGTGGCTGTTTGGCCAAGGACCGTCACGAGCATCAGGCCGCTGAAGAGCGTACCGAGCATGAACAGGTCGCCGTGGGCGAAGTTGATCAGTTCGATAATGCCGTACACAAGGGTGTAGCCGAGGGCGATGAGCGCGTACAACGCGCCGTTGCTGATCCCGGCGACCGCCGACGAAAAGAACAGCACCGGCTCGGTGATCAGTTTCCAACCGAGCCAGAGGGCCCCGAGGCCCAGAATCAGGACTACCGCCGCCCAGTACCCGTACGTCCGGATCTGTAGTCCCAGACGTGGGCGTGGGCCAGCGGCCACAGATGATGTCACGGGTGTGTGCTCCTACGTTCGCGCCGGCCAGTCAGTGTGCCGGGACAGCCGCTCCCGGTACGGCGCCCCGGGTAGGGGC
>JAEZGP010000735.1 GCA_023437285.1 Actinomycetes bacterium
GCCCGAGGCGCAGGCCTCGGCATACCTGCGCGGGCTGGCCGCCGGGCACGCGCAACGCTCGGCGGCGCTGCGGGTCGAGTCGGTGTGGAGCGGGCCGAGCACGCATCCCGTACCGGTCCGGGCCACCGCGCAGGTGCTGGTCGAACTCGTCGGCGCGGCCGGCCGGGAACTGCTGCTGATGACGTACTCGGCGAAGCCGTACCCGCCGTTGCTGGCTGCCCTGTCGGCGGCGGTGGGCCGGGGCGTGGAGGTCACCGTCGTGGTGGAGACTCTCACCGGTGCGGGCGGCGCGCTGAGCGGTGCTGAGCCGGCTGCGGCGTTCGCCACGGTCGCCGGCGTACAGCTGTGGCATTGGCCCCGTGAGCGGCGGGCGACGGACGGTGCGAAGATGCATGCCAAGATCGCTGTCGCTGACCGGCGGATCCTCCTGGTGTCCAGCGCCAACCTGACCCAGTCGGGCGTGGTGAAGAACATCGAGGCCGGGCTGCTCGTGCGGGGCGGCACCGCTGCGCAACGCGCGGCCGAGCACATCGCCGAGCTGAAGGCGACCGGCGTTCTGGCCCGACTGCGGGCGTCACGCTAAGGAGAGCACAACCATGACCGGTGAGATGACGATGCGCGTCGGTGGCGAGGCCACCGTCGCGGCACACGATATCGCCCGTCTCGCCAATGTCGGCCGGGCGGCGGTGAGCAACTGGCGCCGTCGCTTCCCGGACTTTCCCGAGCCCGTCGCCGGCAGCGCCGCGAGCCCGCTGTACGCCCTCGCCGAGGTCGAACAGTGGCTGACCCGCCACGGCAAGCAGTTCCAGCTGATGCCGGCCGACCGGGTCTGGCAGCGGGTCCGCGGCGCCGTTGACGACCTGCGCCTCGGTGACCTGCTCGGTTACGTCGGCGCGTTCCTGGTCTTCCTGCGGCGCGACGCCCGGCGCTGGAAGGCCCTCAGCCGGCAACCGGACGCGGTGGTCGCGGCCGACCTGACCGACGCGATCGCGGCCGCCGTCGCCGACCTGCCGGCCGGCCCGGCAGAGCGGCTCGACCCCGAATGGGTCGGCATCCTCCGGCTCGTCGCCGACGTCGCCGACCAGCAGGACAGCGCCGCGCTGTTCGACTTTCTCTGCGAACGTTATCTGCAGGTCAACGCCCGCCGGCACGCCACGGTGACTCCCGGCTACCTCGCCGAACTGATGGTCGAGTTGGCGGATGTGTCGGGTGGCACGGTGATGGACCCCGCGTGCGGGATCGGCACCCTGCTGTCCGCCGCGCACGCCGGCGGGGCGGTCGCCCTGGACGGGCAGGAGATCGACACTACGTTCGCCCGCCTGGCGGCGGCCCGACTGCTGTTGCACGCCAGCGCGGTCCGCGTCGTCGTCGGCGATTCCCTGCGCCACGACGCGTTCGCGGGACTTCGCGCCGACGCGATCGTGTGCAACCCGCCGTTCAACGAGCGGGCCTGGGGCTACGACGAACTGACCAGCGACCCCCGGTGGGAGTACGGGTTGCCGCCCCGGGGCGAGCCGGAGCTGGCCTGGGTCCAGCACTGCCTCGCCCACCTCAAACCCGGTGGCCGGCTGGTCATCATGATGCCGCCCGGCGTCGCGGACCGGCGCGCGGGCCGGCGCATCCGCGGCAACCTGCTCCGGTCGGGGGCGCTGCGGGCGGTCATCAGCTTCTCCGGCACGGGGCCCACCGCCACGCCCGCGCCGGACGTGTGGGTGCTGTGCCGGCCCGATCCCGACCAGGCGCCTCCGTCCCAGGTACTCATGGTGGACGCGTCCGACGACCCGCCGGCTGCCGGGCCGGCGTGGCGGGCGTTCCTCGCCGACCCCGACCAGCCCACCTCACCCGTGAGCCGGTCAATGCGGATCATCGACCTGCTCGACGACGAGGTGGACATCAGCCCGGTCCGGCACGTGACCCTGGCCGCCGGGGTCGCGGCCGGCGGCGACTACCCGCCGGTGCGCGAGCGGTTCCTGGCCAGCACCACAACGCTCGCGGACGTGCTACCCGATCTCGCCGCGCTGGCCGAGTGGGCGGCCCCGCCCATGACCACCGTCGGCGAGCTGGTCAAGGCGGGGGTCGTCGGCATCCACCAGTCGCCGCTGAAGATGACGGTGGACAGCGGCGACAGCGCCGTGCTCACGGCGAACGATGTGCGTCTCGGCCGCCCGCCGTCGGGCCGGACCGCGATCGGCCCCGGTGCCGTCATGATCGAGTCGGGCGACGTGGTCGCCCACGTGTCCTCCCGCGATCCCGTCGCCCGGGTTGTCGAGGCCGGCGGGGCGGTGCTCGGGCCGCAGTTGCATCTCTTCCGCGTCGACCCCCAGCGCGTCGACCCACACTTTCTGGCCGGGTTCCTGCGCGTCGCGCAGAGCCACGGCGCCTCCCGGGCGTCGATCCTCGGGGCACGTACGGATATCCGCCGCGCGCCGATCCCGAGGCTTCCGCTCGCGGAGCAACGCGGCTACGGTGAGGCGTTTCGGCGACTGACGGCCTTCGAGGACGCCCTGCGGGAGACTACGGCGCTCGGTGAGACGCTGATCCGGCTGGGCTTCGCCGGCCTGGCTGACGGGAGCCTGCGGTCACGACCAGGGACCGATTGATGTCCGCGAGGAGGCGGCTGTGTCCGGGCGTACGGTGATCAACAACCGTTACGAGCTTGAGGAGCTGCCCATCGCCAGGGGCGGCATGGGCGAGGTCTGGGGCGGCCGCGACACGAAGCTCGACCGGGAGGTCGCGGTCAAGTTCATCCGCTTCCCCGAAGGAACACCCGACCAGGACCTCATCCGGCGCTTCGTCCGCGAGTCGCGCATCACGGCGCGACTTGTCCACCCCGGCGTCCCCGCCATCTACGACGTGGGCACCCACGATGACCGGCCGTACCTGGTGATGCAGCGCATCCGTGGCATCAGCGTGGCCGACCTCATCGCCGAGTACTGCCCGTTGCCGATCGGCTGGGCCACCGCGATTGCGGCACAGGCGTGCGCCGTGCTGTCCGTCGCCCACCAGGAATCGCTCATCCATCGCGACCTCAAGCCCAACAATCTGATCCTCGACGCCGACGGCAGCGTCAAGGTCCTCGACTTCGGGCTCGCCGTCACGCTCGACGTGGCGGACTTTTCGAAGATCACCCGTACGGGGCAGAGCGTCGGTACCCCCGCCTACATGGCGCCCGAGCAGATCATGGCCTCGATGAGCAGCCCACAGACCGATCTCTACGCGCTGGGCTGCACCCTGCACGAGATGCTCACCGGGCAGCGGGTGTTCACCGGTTCCACCGCGTACTCCGTGATGAACCGCCAGGTTCAGGACCCGCCCCGACCCGTGCGCACCATCCGGCCCGAGGTGCCGGCCGAGCTGGAACGGCTGCTGCTCACGCTGCTGGCGAAGAAGCCCGACGACCGTCCCGCCAGCGCCGAGGCCGTCTACCGGCACCTGCTGCCGTTCGCCACGGACCTGCAACCGTTGCCCGGCGCCCTCAACCCGCCGTCGGTGCCCAGCCCGCTGCGAATGTACGCGCAGGTGCTGAGCCGGGTCTACGGCCCGACAACGACGAGCACGGCTGAGCCGACGCCACCCGCCGATCCGCCGACGCCCACGCCGCCCGCCGATCCGCCGACGCGCAGGCCGCCTGCCGAGGCGCCGTCGACCGGGTCGTCGACGCTGCGCCGCAGCGACCTGGACCGGGTCCGCGGTGAGGCCAGCCGGCTGGTCCGGCAGTCCCGCTACAGCCAGGCCGCCGACATCCTGGCCGCCGCCGTGCCACCCGCCACCCGCGCCTTCGGCAGCCTCGACACCGATGTGGCCAGCCTTCGCCTCGACCTTGCCAACGTGTTGTTCGACGGCGGCGACTACCGCCGGGCGGCGCCGGCCTACCAGCAGCTGGCCGCCGACCTCGCCGCGCGCAACGGCCCCGACGCCGAGCTGGTCTTCGACTGCCGGCTCAAGGAGGCGACCTGCCACGCCCTCACCGGCCAGACCAGCCTCGCGTTGGATCAGCTCGCCGACCTGTTGGGCGACCAACGAAGGGTCTTCGGCGACACCGACTCGCGCGTCTTCGAGCTGCGCAAGCAGATCGGCCTGCTACAGCTGGGCGCCGGTCAGAATCAGGCCGCCGAGCAGACCTTGACCCAGCTCATGTCGGACAGGGCCGACCGCGACGGCTCCGATCACCCCGCCGTGGCGGAACTCGCGGACCTGCTCACCAACCTGCGCGCCAGGGCGGAGTAGGAACGGGCCGGCGGGCCCGACGTCAGGGCGGGCCCGCCGCACTCCGTCAGGCCGCCGGCACGCACCTGTTGCGCAGCGTGCCGATGCCCTCGATGGTGGTCTTGACGATGCTGCCCGGGTGGAGGAACTGCGGCGGTGTGCGGCTCTGTCCGACGCCGCCGGGCGTGCCGGTGAAGATGAGGTCGCCGGGCCGCAGGGTGACGATCCGGCTGAGGTAGCCCACCAGCTCGGCGGGTCCGAACAGCAGGTCGGACGTGCGCGAGGCCTGCTTGACGTCGCCGTCGACGGCGCAGCTGATGGCGAGGTCGGGTGCCGGGCCGGTCTCGTCGGCGGTGCGCAGCCACGGTCCGACGGGCGTGGTGGCCTCGAAGCACTTGCCCTGCAGCCACTGGGACGTACGCCGTTGGTAGTCGCGTACGGAGATGTCGTTGCCGACGGTGAACCCGGCGATCGCGGCGGCGGCGGTGGCCGGGTCGGCGTTGCGGACGGCGTGACCGATGACGACGACGAGTTCGGCTTCCCAGTCGACGAGGCGGTCGGTGCCGGCGGGCAGTTCGATGTCGTCGTGTGGGCCGATCAGGGTGCGGGCGAGCTTGCCGAACAGGGTGGGGTAGGCGGGGACCTGTTCGCCGGACTCCTCGATGTGGGTGCGGTAGTTGAGTCCCACACAGAAGACGGCGCCGGGCTGCGGCACGAGGGAGCCGAAGGCCAGCCCGGCGGCCGGCAGGCGCGGTCTGTCGGCCGCGGCGGCCCGCTCGGCCCAGTTGTCCGCGGCGAGCAGGGTCCCCACGTCCGGCGCGTCGAGGAGTACGACCGTGTCGCCCTCGTCGCGTACGGCGGTGGTCCGGCCGTCGTGCCGGATGGTCCCGAGCCTCATCTCAACCTCATTCCATCAGATGAATTTGCCGTATCACCATACAGAATATTGGCGGATAATCGAGCTATAGCAAGGACCTAAAGCGGTGGTACTGTCGTGCCAGTCAACGGAATGGGAGATCGCAGTGCGCCTCATGGAGCGCGTGCATCTGGTCGGCAGCGGCTGGCTGGGCTACTCGCTGTCCGACCGGCACGACAGCCACGTGTACCTCGTCGACGCCGGCACCGCGTCGTTTCTCGTCGACGCCGGCAGCGGGCTCGCCACGGACGCGATCGTGGCACGCGTCGCGGCGGCCGGCGCGCCACCCGTGACGCACATCCTGCTGACCCACGCCCACGCCGACCACGCCGCCGGCGCGGGCGAGCTGGCCGGTCGCCTCGGCGCGCGAATCTGCGCGGCCGCGCCGGTGGCCCGGATGCTCGCCGACGCCGACGAGGTCGCCACCGGCCTCGCCGTGGCCCGCTCGGTCGGCACGTACCCACCGACGCTGCGGCTGCGACCGATCACCACGGACCGCACCCTGCCCACCGAAACCATCACCATCGGCGAGGTCACCGTCCAGGCGGTGGAGACGCCGGGCCACGCCGATGGGCACCTGTGCTACCTCGCCGAGGTCGGCGGGCACCGCCTCCTGTTCACCGGCGACCTCGTCTTCGCCCGCGGCCGGGTCGCGGTCCTGGCCGACGCCGACCTCGGTCTCCTGCGCGCGAGTCTGGAGCGAGTCGCGGCCCTGCGGCCCACGGTCCTGTTGCCCGGCCACGGCAGCGTCGCGGTGACCGGCGCCGCCGAGCACCTCGCCGTCGCCACCCGCGCCTTCGCCAACGGCCACCTCCCGCCGGGACTGCTGCCATGAGCGCGCTGCGCATCGGCGTCAGCGGCGTCGGGTCGATCGGCCTGCGCCACACCCGGCTGCTCGCCGAGCAGCCCGGCGTCGAGGTCACCGTGTTCGACAGCGCACCGGAGCGGCTGAACCTGCCGGCCGGCGTCCGCGTCGCTCCCGACTTCGCCGCCCTGCTCGACGCCGGCCTCGACGGCCTGGTGGTGGCGACGCCCGACGCCGCGCACGCGCCGCAGTCGATCGCGGCGTGCGAGCGCGGCATCGCGGTCCTGGTGGAAAAACCCGTCGCCGACAGCGTCGCGGCGGCCACGGACGTCGCCCAGGTCGCGGCGCGCACCGGCGTGGGCGTGCTCGTCGGCTACGTGCTGCGCCACTACCGGGTGCTCGCGCAGGTGCGCGAACTGCTCGCCGACGAGGCCGTCGGCACGCCCGTCTCGCTGCACGTGACCCTGGGCGCCTACGAGACGCTGCGCCTGGCGCGCAACCGGTTCCGCGACGGCGACCGCTTCCGCCTGCCCTACGACTACAGCCACGAGTGGGACTACCTGCAGTGGCTGCTCGGCCCCGTCACGGGTGTCGCCGCGGTCGCCCGGCTGGCCGGCGACCGGCCGCTGCGCCAGGACCCCAACGTCATCGACGGCGTGCTCACGCTGGCCAGCGGGGTGACGGGCACCTTCCACCTCGACTACGTCGCCGAGGACGTGGGGCGCCGGCTCGAGGTGGTCGGCGACCGCGGCGCGCTGCGGGCCGACCTCACCAGAGGCCAGGTCCGGGTACGCGCGTACGCGTCGAACCTGGCGCGCGAGTACGACTGCGCCGAACACCGCGACGAGGCGTTCACCCGGCAGCTGACCCACTTCCTGGACGTGGCCCGGGGACAGGCCGAGGCGCTGGTGAGCGTGACGGACGGGATACGTGCCCTGGCCGTGGCCGACGCGGTCGTGGCCGCCTGCGAACAGTCCGGCTGGGCGGCGGTGGCCGCCTAGCGCGGTTGCGGTTTCGGTGGCCGCCGCCCACGCCCGGTTGCGCGTTTCGGTGGGCGGCGGTGGCCGCCGCCCACGCCCGCTTACGGTTTCAGTGGGCGGTCCAGCCGCCGTCCACCATGATGTTCGTACCGGTGAGGTAGCCCGACGCGTCGCTGGCCAGGAACACGATCGGCCCCTTGATGTCGTCGGGTCCGGCGAGCCGGCCCAGCGGGGTGGCCGCCCGGTACGCGGCGAGGAACGCCTCGGGCTGGCCGTCGCTGCGCAGCCCGCCTGGGCTCAGGCAGTTCACCCGTACGCCGTGCGGCCCGTAGTAGCAGGCCAGGTAGCGGGTGAGGTTGACCATGCCGCCCTTGTCGTACGCGTAGAAGGCGGGGCTCGTCATGCCCGTACCGGCGTAGATGTCGAACGTCGGCCCGACCACGCCGTAGATCGACCCGATGTTGATGATGGAGCCGCTGCCCTGCGCCATCATCTGCTCGCCGACGTCGCGGGTGATGAGGAACAGCCCCGTCGAGTTGACCAGGCTGGTCGCCGCCCAGTCGGCGGCGCTGGTGCCGGCCGGGTCGCCGCCCTGCCGGTGCACCGAGCCGTTGACCAGGACATCAATGCGGCCGTACGCGGCGACGGTGTCATCGCGCAGTGCCCGGATCGACGCCTCGTCGGCCAGGTCGAGGCGGTGGCTGCTGGCCGACAGGCCCGCGTCGCGCAGCGCCTGGGCCGCCCTGGCGCACGCCGCGTCGTCGCGGGAGGTGACCACGACGTGCGCGCCGGCCTCCGCGAGGGCGGCGCACATGTGGCTGCCGTACAGCCCGGCCCCGCCGGTGACGATGGCGACCCGGCCGGTGAGGTCGTAGAGGTCCGCGACCGGCCGCGCGGGCCGGTCGGGGCGTTCCGCGTCGAGTGCGTCAGCTGGCCGCATGGGCGATCGCCTCCCTGATCTGGTCGGCGGTGATCCGCCGCGGTGGTGGGCCGTCCGCGAGGCGGGCCAGCGCGGCACTGTCCTTGTAGCCGGCGCCGGTGGCGAC
>JAEZGP010000471.1 GCA_023437285.1 Actinomycetes bacterium
GCCGTGGCCACGGCCACGGTCACTGGGGCGGCTGGCGCCACGAGCGCCGCACCTGGTGGAGCACCGGCTGGCAGGGCCGGGGCGGCGACTGGGGCTGGGGCTGGTGGCGGCACCGCGAGTTCCGCGACCGCCAGCGCGACAACTTCTGCCGGTACTGGCTGACGTTCAACTGGGACAAGCGCACCGGGACCGCCGGACAGATCACCCAGTACTGCATCTGGCAGCTGATCAACGACTGATCCGGTCGCGATGACGAGGCCGGGTGTCCCCTACCGGGGCGCCCGGCCTTCGCGTACATCGGCACTTTCCGGGCGTAGAGTGGTGCAATGAGCCGTCAGCGCACCGTCCACCGCCGCGAGCTGCCCGTAGTCCCCGTTCAGGCCACAGTGGACGTTGACGGGCAGGATGATCCCCGCGTCAACGAGGTCGGGCTGGACTTCCCCCGCGAGTGGATCGAGTTCGCCGACCCGGCCAACCCCGAGCACGTCGTACGCGCCGATCTCACCTGGCTGCTGTCGCGGTGGACCTGCATCTTCGGTCGGGGCTGCCACGGCATCCAGGCCGAGCGGGCCGGCGAGGGTTGCTGCTCGCACGGCGCGTTCTTCACCGACGCCGACGACGAGAAGCGCGTCCGCGCCGCCGCCCGCCGGCTCACCCCCGAGACCTGGCAGCACTACCGCCGGGGCTTCAAGAACTACACCGAGCTGGACTCCATCGACGGCAAGACGCCGGCCCGGCGCACCGCCACCCGCCCCGACGGCCCTTGCGTGTTCCTCAACGACGCCGACTTCCCGGGCGGCTTCGGCTGTGCCCTGCACGGGCAGGCGCTGCGCGACGGCGCCCACCCGCTGACCTACAAGCCCGACGTGTGCTGGCAACTGCCCGTGCGCCGCGACCAGGAATGGACCAAGCGCCCCGACGGCAGCAAGATCCTGCTGACCGTGCTGGCCGAGTTCGACCGGCGCGGCTGGGGCGAGGGCGGCCACGACCTGCACTGGTGGTGCACGTCCGCGCCGGAGGCCCACGTCGGCGGCGAGGCCATGTACCGCTCGTACGAGCCCGAGCTGATCGCGCTGATCGGCAAGGACGCCTACGCCAAGCTGGCCGAGCTGTGCCGCGCCCGCGAGGAACGCGGCCTCGTCGCCGAACACCCGGCCACGACGGCCGCTCGGGCGGCTGGCTGACCCTACGGCTCGAACTTGTAGCCCAGGCCGCGGACCGTGACGATGTGACGCGGCGCCGAGGGCTCCGGCTCGATCTTGGAGCGGAGGCGCTTGACGTGCACGTCGAGGGTCTTGGTGTCGCCCACGTAGTCGGCGCCCCAGACCCGGTCGATGAGCTGGCCGCGGGTGAGCACCCGGCCGGTGTTGCGCAGCAGCAGCTCCAGCAGCTCGAACTCCTTGAGCGGCAGGGCCACGTGCTGCCCGTCCACCGTGACCACGTGCCGGTCGACGTCCATGCGTACCGGGCCGGCCTGCAACGCCGTGTCGTCGGACTCCACCGTCTCGCCCGTGTGGCGGCGCAGCACGGCGCGGATGCGCGCGACCAGCTCGCGCGGCGAGTACGGCTTGGTGACGTAGTCATCGGCGCCGATCTCCAGGCCGACCACCTTGTCGATCTCGCTGTCCCGCGCCGTGACCATGATGATCGGTACGTGCGAGCGCTGGCGTAGCTGCCGGCACACCTCCGTGCCCGACATCTCGGGCAGCATGAGGTCGAGCAGGACGATATCGGCACCGTTGCGGTCGAACTCGGTCAGCGCCGCCACGCCGGTCGACGCGACCGCGACCTCGAAGCCCTCCTTGCGCAACATGTACGACAGGGCGTCGGAGAACGACTCCTCGTCCTCGACCACAAGTACCCGTGCCACGGCGGTTCCTTTCCTTCGACGCGTACTGGACGCGCCCGTTCGCTCGTTGGGCGACCTGACCACACCGGCCGGTACGGCAGCACCCTGCCGGAGGCGTTGCTCGATGGTCGCGCTCGTCACGATCACGCCGGACTCCTGTCCGCCGGCGACGTCGCCTCCGCGACGTCGAAGTCGATAGCAATGCCCGGAGGTAGCGGCAGGGTCGCCTCGGGGGGTCTGGCCGGCAACTGGAAGGTGAACGTCGATCCCTTGCCGGGTGCGGAGCGTACGCCGGCGCGGCCGCCGTGGTTGACCGCGATGTGCTTGACGATCGCCAGCCCGAGGCCCGTTCCGCCGGTCTCCCGGGAGCGGGCGTGGTCGGCCCGGTAGAACCGTTCGAAGATGCGGCCCTGGTCCTTCTCGGAGATGCCCACGCCCTGGTCGGTGACCGCGATCTCCATGACGTCGTCGAGGCGGCCCACCCGGACGGTCACGGTCGTCTCGTCGGGGCTGTAGGCGATGGCGTTCTCCACCAGGTTCGCGATGGCCGTGACGAGCTGGCCCTCGGAGCCGTACACGGTCTGGCCGCGCGTCCCGGCGTACTCGATGGTGATGTTTTTGGCGGACGCCGCCGTGCGCGCCCGGTCGATGACCTCGGCCACGATCCGGTCCACCGCGACCGGATGAAGGGCCGGCAGCGGCTCGGCTCCCTGCAGCCGGGACAGTTCGAGCAGGTCGCCGACGAGGCGGCCGAGACGGCCCGACTCGTGGTGGATGCGCTCGGCGAAGCGGCGGATGGCCTCGGGGTCGTCCACGGCGTCGAGCAGCGTCTCGCTGAGCAGTTGCAGCGCGCCGACCGGGGTCTTGAGCTCGTGGCTGACGTTGGCGACGAAGTCCCGCCGTACGGCCTCCACCCGCAGGCGCTCGGTCTGGTCCTCGGCCAGCACCAGCACCTGCCCGCCCGAGCCGAGCGGGGCCACCCGGACCGCGAAGGTGGTGGCCTCCTGGCCGAACTTGCGGCCGGGCACCTCGATCTCCCCCTCGCGGATCTCGCCGTCCCTGCGCACCTTCCTGGCCAGCGCCAGCAGTTCGGCCGCCATCAGCGTGTCGCCGCGCACCAGCCCGTACGCCCGGGCCGCCGAACTGGCGCGGAGCACGCGGTCCTCGCGGTCGAGCACCACCGCGGAGGAGGGCAGTACGGCCAGCACCGAGGCCACGCCGGGCGGAAGGGGTTCGTCCACGGGCTCCGGCGCGGGTTCCGGTTCCGTCTGCCG
>JAEZGP010000506.1 GCA_023437285.1 Actinomycetes bacterium
ACCCCCGGCTGGCCCCGCTCGCCCCGTTGCGCTCGCCCCGCCTGCTCGACGTGCCGGAGCCGCGCCTCGTCGTGCTCCGCGAGGCCGCCCGCCGCGCTCGCGCGGTGCCGATCCTCATCGACGACCGCGCCCCGCTGCCGCACGAGCGGCGCGCGGAGTAGGCCCGCCCGCCGACCGCGCCGCGCTAGGCCACACACGACAATCGCGGCCCGGGGCGGGCGGCATGGCCGGGCCACGCCGTGCGCTCCGGGCCGCGATCGTGCGGCGCGGGTACTCAGCTGGTGAACGTGTTGCAGGACTTCGGGTCGCCGGAGCTGTAGCCGGTGGAGAACCACTGCTTGCGCTGGGCCGAGGAGCCGTGCGTGAACTTCGACTCGTCGACGCCGCCGCCCATCTTCTTCTGGATCGCGTCGTCGCCGATGGCGGAGGCCGCCTCCAGCGCCTGGTCGATGTCGGCCTGTGTGATGGACTTGAAGATCGGCACGCCGTTGCCGGACTTCGTCTCGGTCGCGTTCTTGGCCCACACGCCGGCGTAGCAGTCGGCCTGCAGCTCCAACTTCACCGACAGCGCGTTGGCGTTGCCGGGGTCGCGCTCCATCTGCCGGCGCACCTCCGCCTCGGTGCCGAGGATGTCCTGGATGTGGTGGCCGTACTCGTGGGCCAGCACGTACGGCTGGGCGAACTCGCCGTCGGCGCCGAAGCGGCTGGCCAGCTCGTTGTAGAAGGTCAGGTCGATGTAGATGAGGTTGTCCTCGGGGCAGTAGAACGGGCCCACGCCGCTGTCCGCGTTGCCGCACGCGGTGCTGACCGCCTGCGAGAAGAACACGGTGTCGGACATCTCGTACTTCTGGTTGAACGACTCGGGCAGCGCGTCCTGCCAGTAGTCCTGAATCGAGTTGATGTACAGCAGGTTGCGGCAGTCGGTGTTCTTCAGCCGGTCGGGGTTGGCCGTCGAGCAGGTCTTCTCCAGGTCGCCGTTGTCGCCCGCGTCACCTTCGCCGCCGAACAGGGCGTTGCCGCCCATGAAGCCGCCCAGCACGAGCAGCGCGAGTACGACCAGGCCACCGATGCCGCCACCGAGCCCGCCGATCGGAATGGGCAGGCCGGCGAGTCCGCCACCGCCGCCGCTACCCCGCCGGTCGGTGACCTGACTGGTGTCGGCCTCGGCATTCTCGTTCAGCTCCATGGCACCTCTCCGGGGTGTCGTATGTAAGTTGGCTCACAGTAGTTCCGACGCTTTCAGCCAGTACCCGATGATGTTGCTTTGTTAACCGGTCGTGATCTTGAGTATCCGTCCGGCTACACTTGCCCCGTGCTGCGCTGCGAAGACTGACCGCTCCGCACCGGCCGGCCGCCGATACCCACAGGCGCCGGGCGGTGCTTCCGTCTGTCCGTAGTCGGTCGTGACGCACTCGAGAGCGAGCCCCCTGAAATGATCACTGCCACTGGCCTGGAACTGCGGGCCGGCGCCCGCATCCTGCTGGGCGAGACCAACCTGCGCGTGCAGCCCGGCGACCGCATCGGTCTGGTCGGCCGCAACGGCGCCGGCAAGACCACGACGCTGAAGGTCCTCGCCGGCGAGGGCACCCCGCACGCGGGCACCGTGGAGAGCCGCGGGCCCGTGGGCTACCTGCCACAGGACCCGCGCACCGGCGACCTGAACGTGACCGCCCGCGACCGCGTGCTGTCCGCGCGCGGCCTCGACGTGCTGCTCGCCGAGATGAAGCAGGTGGAGGCGAAGCTCGCCGACGACCCCAGCGACAAGCTGGTGCGCCGCTACGGCGCGCTGGAGGACCAGTTCGCGGGGCTGGGCGGCTACGCGGCCGAGGCCGAGGCCGCCCGCATCTGCGCCAACCTGGGCCTGCCCGACCGGGTGCTCGCCCAGACGATCGGCACGCTGTCCGGCGGCCAGCGCCGCCGCATCGAACTGGCCCGCATCCTGTTCCGCGACGCGGCCGCCACCGGCGGCGGCATCCTGCTGCTCGACGAGCCCACCAACCACCTCGACGGCGACTCCATCACCTGGCTGCGCGGCTTCCTGTCGGGCCACAAGGGCGGGCTCATCGTCATCTCCCACGACGTCGACCTGCTCGACGCGGTCGTCAACAAGGTCTGGTACCTCGACGCCAACCGCGCCGTCCTCGACGTCTACAACGTGGGCTGGAAGACCTACCTGGAGCAGCGCGAGACCGACGAGCGCCGCCGCCGCCGCGAGCGCGCCAACGCCGAGAAGAAGGCCGGCGCGCTCATGGCCCAGGCCGACAAGATGCGCGCGAAGGCGACCAAGACCGTCGCCGCGCAGAACATGGCTCGCCGCGCCGAGCGGCTGCTGTCCGGCCTGGAGGAGGAGCGCACCAGCGACAAGGTCGTGAAGGTGCGCCTGCCCACGCCGGCCGCCTGCGGCAAGACGCCGCTCACCGCCAAGGGGCTGTCCAAGTCGTACGGCAGCCTGGAGATCTTCTGCGACGTGGACGTGGCGGTCGACCGCGGCTCGCGCGTGGCGATCCTGGGCCTCAACGGCGCCGGCAAGACGACCCTGCTGCGGATGCTCGCCGGCCTGCTGGAGCCCGACACCGGCGAGGTGATCGCCGGGCACGGACTGCGGCTGGGCTACTACGCCCAGGAGCACGAGACGCTCGACGTCGAGCGCACGATCCTGGAGCACATGCGCTCGGCCGCGTCGACGGCCGGCGCGGACGCGCTGACCGACACCGACCTGCGCAAGATCCTCGGCGCGTTCCTGTTCACCGGCGACGACGTCGACAAGCCCGCGGGCGTGCTGTCCGGCGGCGAGAAGACCCGGCTCGCGCTGGCCCAACTGGTGTGTTCGGGCGCCAACGTCCTGCTGCTCGACGAGCCGACGAACAACCTCGACCCGATCAGCCGCGAGCAGGTGCTCGACGCGATCGCCCGCTATCCGGGGGCGATCGTGCTGGTCACCCACGACGCCGGCGCGGTGCAGGCCCTCAAGCCCGACCGGGCGATCCTGCTGCCCGACGGCGACGAGGACGCCTGGAGCGACGACCTGCTGGAACTCGTCGAACTCGCCTGACGCCGGCACGGACTACCAGGGGCTGACCAGGACCGCCTCGATGACGACGGCGGTGAGCGCGCCGGTCGCGACCAGCAGCAACGGGGTCGGGGCCGGCTCGCCGCCCTGCCGGTGCGGGGCGACCGCCGCCACCGTCAGCCACGGGAAGAACGGCAACCACGCGGTCTCCACGCCGCCGCGGGCCAGGCCCGCGGCGAGGGAGACCACCACCGCGGCGCCCGCGCCGACCAGGAAGGGCCACCCCGGAGTACGGCGCAGCTTGCGCGCGCTCGCGATGAGCGCCGGCCCGCAGGCCACCACGAGCGCGACCAGGCTCAGCGCGCTCCACCACAGCACCGACCGGTGCGGCTGCACCCGCACGGCGTAGTCGGCCCGCGCGGCGAGCAGCCCGCCCACCCAGGAGAAGCCGGCGGCCCCGGCCAGCAGGACGGGCACGAGCGCGCCCAGCCCGGTGGCCACGTTGAGGAACGCGCGTCGCCGGGCGAAGTACAGGCACACGGCCGACAGGCCCAGCCACGGCGCGGCGTACGAGAACAGGGCGGCCACGCCGAGCAGCAGCCCGCAGCCGAGCGCCCAGGCGGCGGCGGGCCACCCCGACCGGCGCGCGTCGCTGGCCCGTACGGCCGCCAGGACCGCCAGCGCGCCGAGCACGGCGACGACGACCTCCACGCTGACGGCCAGCCACACCGCGTACGGGGCCAGGATCAGCACCGGCGCGTAC
>JAEZGP010000520.1 GCA_023437285.1 Actinomycetes bacterium
GAAAATCCATCCCAGCAAAACAAAACATCGCTTTGCCAGAATAAAACCCCAACCAAAAGGTCAGAGCCAATTCAATGGCACTGGCATATCAAGCACCCTGTTGAGTTCTCAAAGAACAAACACCCACTGCGTTCCTGAGCTGCATCCGCAACCCGCTCCCGCAGGGCAACTCCCCTACCTTACCCGACCGACTTCGCTCTGTCAACCAGTTCCCACTGTTTGGCTTCGCATCGCTCGGGGTTCCCCAGACGCGCGCAGCTCACTACCGTGATCTGTTTTGCTTGGGGGAAGCCGCAACCCGGCCGGTCCACCGATCCGATGACCCCGAAGGCCCTCGCGGTGATCCGCCCGGCTCGTTGCCGGCTTGGTTACTCTACCCGATCCGCTCCGCCGTTTCAAATCGGCCTCGCGTCTTCGAGTTCGCCGGGCCTCGCTCGCGCTTGTCCCGACTCGCCCGGTCGCTGTCGCACCCGGACTGGTCGTCCCCGGTTCGCTGTCGCTTACCGGAGCCGTCGAAGACATTAGCCCAACCTGTGCGGGGATTCCAAATCGGGGTCCTCGGGGCGCGATGATGGTCCTGTGACGGATGTGGTGGCGGCCGAGGGCCTGATGGGTTTGCTGAGTCCCGCGTGGCAGGCCGTCATCGCGTTCTGCCTGCTCGGCGTGCTGTTGCTGGGTCTTGCGAAGCTCGCCCGACGCGGCCCGACGAGGATGACGAACGCGATGGTGGTCACGGCCATGGTGATCCTGGCGATCACCGCGCTGACGGTGTTGGCCCAGCTGCTCTAGGCCAGGCGCCGGTTGGCCACGCTCGGCACGACCTGGCGAACCTCTGCGACGCGGTCCATATCGAGATCCGCCACCGCGATGCCTACCGTGTCGGGCACCTGCGCCACCACGGTCCCCCACGGGTCAATGATCATGCTGCGGCCGAAGCAGCTGCGTCCCGGTTCGTGGTCGCCGATCTGGCCGGCCGCCACCACATAGCACTGGCTCTCGATCGCCCGCGCACGCAGCAGCACCTCCCAGTGGTCGCGCCCCGTGTGCGCGGTAAACGCGGCGGGCACGAGCAGCACTCGGGCGCCGGCGATGGTCAGTCGCCGGTACAGCTCCGGAAAGCGCAGGTCATAGCAGATGGACAGGCCGACCTCAACGCCGTCGACGGAGACGGTAACCACCTGGTCGCCGGGGGCCACTGTCGCTGATTCCCGGTAGGGCGCCCGTCCGGGAATCTCAACATCAAAAAGATGGATCTTCCGGTACGCCGCGGCGAGCGCGCCGCCCCGGTCAAAAACCAGGGACGTGTTGTACGTGTGGGCAGCGTCGGGGCCCACCTCGTGGAACGACCCGGCCGCCACCCACATGCCGTGCCGGGCGGCCGCCGCTGCGAAGAACTCGGCGAACTCGCCATCCACGGGTTCCGGCTTCGGTTCGCCGTCGGCGGGGCCGAGGTAATCCACGTACTCGGGCAGGACGGCCAGGTCGGCGCCGGCCGCGGCCGCCCGCGCGAGCAGGTCGGCGGCCGCCGCCAGGTTGGCGCCGCGGTCCCCGCGCGAGTTGAGCTGACACACCGCTACCTTCATGGCGAGATCGTAATGGCTGCCCTCAGATAGCGGTAAGGACCAGCGCCACAGCAGCCAGCGTCAGCCCGACTCCCTGCCAGGCACGGACGCGTTCGCGGTCGATGACGAGAGCGAGCAGGACGGTGGCGACCGGATAGAGAGCGGCCACCGGCGCCACGACGCTCAGTGGCCCGCTTCGCGCGGCGAGCAGGTAGAGCGCGTTGGCGGCGATATCGCCCACTCCCGCGACGAGTACCCAGGCCCCCGTACCGTGGGGTAGTCGCAGCGAGACCCGCAGCCGGGCCATGAAGAGCAGGCCGACGCCGATGGAGCACGCGCGAGCGCCGGCGAGAGGCCACATGCCGGAGTCGTCGTGGGCCTGCGCCAGCAGGACGAAGAAGATCCCGAACAGGGCCCCGGAGGTGAGGGCGAGGACCAACAGTCGCGGCCCGACCAACGTGGCACGCCTGGAGGCGTCGGGTGCGGACGGGCCCACGCTCACCAGGCCAATGGCGACGACGGCGCAGACGGCCCCGGCCAGCGGCATCGGCTCGGGAAGCCCTTGAGAGAAGAGACCGAAGATCATCGGTACGAGCGCGGAGGTCACGGCCGTGACCGGCGCGACCACGGCCGCGTGGCCGGTGGCGAGTCCCTGGTAGAGCAGGACGAGGCCGAGGATGCCGGCGGCGCCGGCCCCGCCGCCCCAGGCGAGGTCGGACGCATACACGGTTCCCGGCACGATGAGCACGACAACGCTGAGCAGGACGGCGCCGGCCAGCTGCGCACGGACGGTGACCGCCCACGCGCTGGCGAGCCGGGTGGCGCGGCCGCCGCAGTAGTCGGCGGAGCCCCAGACGAGGGCGGACAGCGCGGCAAGGACGACAGCGAAGGCGGGCATCCGAGGGATGCTCAGGTAACGGTCAGCGCGCGTCAAGGCCCCTGACGGAGGCGCGGCTGGAGGCGCCGGTCACGGCCTCGGGTCAGGCCGACTTCTCCTCACGGCGGTGCCGCTCGGCCCGGCGGTTGGCGATGCTGCGCGGCACGATCGTCGGGTTGACGTTTTCGAGCACGACCTCGCGCGTGATCAGCACGCGGGCGACGTCGGGGTTGCTCGGCACCTCGTACATCACGGAGAGGAGCACCTCTTCCATGATCGCGCGAAGGCCGCGCGCGCCGGTGCCGCGCCGGATCGCCTGGTCGGCGATGGCCTCAAGGGCCTCGGCGTCGAACTCGAGCTCGACGCCGTCGAGCTCGAAAAGCCGCTGGTACTGCCGGACGAGCGCGTTGCGGGGCTCGGTGAGGATCCGCACGAGGGCGTCGCGGTCGAGGCTGCGCACGCTCGTGAACACGGGCAGCCGGCCGATGAACTCGGGAATCAACCCGAACTTGATCAGATCTTCGGGCATGACCTCGGCGAACACGTCGTCGGTGTTGCGCTCGGTGATGCTGCGCAGGTTGGCGCCGAAGCCCAGGCCCTTCTTGCCCACCCGCTGCTCGATGATCGTCTCCAGGCCGGCGAACGCGCCGCCGCAGACGAAGAGCACGTTCGTCGTGTCGATCTGGATGAACTCCTGGTGCGGGTGCTTGCGGCCACCCTGCGGCGGCACGTTGGCGACCGTACCCTCAAGGATCTTCAACAGCGCCTGCTGGACGCCCTCGCCGGACACGTCACGGGTGATCGAGGGGTTCTCGGACTTGCGGGCGATCTTATCGATCTCGTCGATGTAGACGATGCCCGTCTCGGCGCGCTTGACGTCGTAGTCGGCCGCCTGGATGAGCTTGAGGAGGATGTTCTCCACGTCCTCGCCGACGTAGCCGGCCTCGGTCAGCGCCGTGGCGTCGGCGATCGCGAACGGGACGTTGAGCATCCGGGCGAGCGTCTGCGCCAGGTGGGTCTTGCCGCAGCCGGTGGGGCCGATGAGCATGATGTTGGACTTGGTGAGTTCGATCTGCTCGCCGTCGCCGCGCTGTCCCGACGTCTCGGCCTGCACGCGCTTGTAGTGGTTGTAGACCGCCACCGCGAGGGCCTTCTTGGCCTGGTCCTGGCCGACGACGTAGTCGTCGAGGAACTGGCAGATCTCCATCGGCTTGGGCAGGTCATCCCAGCGAACCTCGGCCGACTCGGCGAGTTCCTCTTCGATGATCTCATTGCAGAGGTCGATGCACTCGTCGCAGATGTAGACCCCTGGCCCCGCGATGAGCTTCTTGACCTGCTTCTGCGACTTGCCACAGAACGAGCACTTGAGTAGGTCGCCGCCGTCGCCGATCCGTGCCACCTACGTTCTCCCTGCCTCGCCGATCGTCGACTCGACGTTACCTGGTTGGGCCGCAATCTCCGACCCCTGGCCGCCATCACATTTCCGGTGTGTCCACCTTCCCTGCTCAGCGGGGTCGGCGGACACACCGGAGGGAGATCAACTGACCGAACCGACCGCGACCGTGGTCTTCTTACGGTTGGTCATGATCGTGTCGATGAGGCCGTACTCCTTGGCCTCCTCCGCCGTCAGAATCTTGTCGCGGTCGATGTCGCGGCGGACCTTGTCGATCGGCTGGCCCGTGTGGGTCGCCAGCATCGTCTCCAGCTGGGTGCGCATGCGCAGGATCTCCCGGGCCTGGATCTCGATGTCCGAGCCCTGCCCGTAGCCGCCCTCGGTGGCCGGCTGGTGGATGATGATCCGCGAATTCGGCAGGGCCAGCCGCTTGCCCGGGGCCCCGGCGGCGAGCAGGACCGCCGCCGCGCTGGCCGCCTGGCCCATGCACACCGTGGTGATGTCCGGCCGGACGTACTGCATGGTGTCGTAGATCGCGGTGAGCGCGGTGAACGACCCGCCCGGGCTGTTGATGTACATGGTGATGTCGCGGTCGGGGTCGGTCGACTCCAGCACCAGCAGCTGCGCCATCACGTCGTTGGCCGAGGCGTCGTCGACCTGCACGCCGAGGAAGATGATGCGCTCCTCGAACATCTTGTTGTACGGGTTGGACTCCTTGACCCCATACGACGTGCGCTCGATGAACGACGGGATGATGTAGCGGTTGTGAACCTCACGCAGCGCGGGAGGCAGAGACAGGTCGGTCATGATCGGCTCCCTTTAGCTCCGCGTCCCGGCGCCCTCCGGAACCTGGGTGGCTCCGGTGATCACTTTGTCGATGAAACCGTAGTCGCGCGCCTCCTCGGCCGTGAACCAGCGGTCGCGGTCCGAGTCGGCCTCGATCTGCTCCGGGTTCTGGCCCGTGTGGAACGCGACGCGCTCCTGGAACATGCGCTTCGTGTAGAGCATCTGCTCCGCCTGGATGGCGATGTCGGCCGCGGTGCCGCCGATGCCGCCGGACGGCTGGTGCATCATGATCCGCGCGTGCGGCAGGGCGAAGCGCTTGCCCTTGGTGCCCGCGCACAGCAGCAGCTGGCCCATGGAGGCCGCCATGCCCATCGCGACGGTGGCGACGTCGTTGGCGACGAACTGCATGATGTCGTAGATCGCCATGCCGCTGTAGACCGAGCCACCGGGCGAGTTGATGTAGAGCCAGATGTCGCGGTCGTCGTCGGCCGCGAGCAGCAGCATCTGCGCGCAGATGCGGTTGGCGACCTGGTCGTTGACCTCGGTGCCGAGGAAGATGATCCGCTCCTTGAGGAGCCGGTTGAACACCGAATCGTCGAGGTTGCCGGCTAGCTGGTCGCCGCCCCGGGCGGATGGGCCCCGCCCGATCGGCGCGGCGGGGATGTGCAGGTCAGTCATGGCAGCCCCTTCGCCCGTCGAGTCCTTGCTGTGTGTTGTTGGCCGCGTGCGCGGCGCGGTTTTGCTGATCCGACCCTAGCCCGTAGGTCCGACTCCGCACCGGTGTGGGCGCTCGTGTTCGCTGTGAGCGCACCACGCCGGCGCGGCGGGTCGGCAAACGTCAGGAGGTGTGCTCGAGGCTGTGGGCGTCGGTCTCGGCGCCGCGCAGCTCGTCGAGGCTCATCACGGTGCCGTCCGAGTCCTTGATGGTGACCTTCTCCAGCAGCAGCGCCAGGGCCTTCGAGCGACGCACGTCGCCGTAGACGGCGCCGGCCGAGCCGTTGCGGACCAGCTGGTCGTAGTACTGCTGCGGGGCCACCCCGGCGCGCTCGGCGCGGTGGACGATCTCGTGCCCGAACTCGTCGTCGGTGACCTGGATGTCCTCAGCGTCGGCGAACGTGTCCAGCAGCAGCTGGATCTTCACGCCCTCGGACGCCGCGTTCGTCAGGTCGGTGTCGAGGTCCTCCTCGGTCTTGCCCTCCGAGGACAGGTACTCCTCCAGCGACGCCCCGATGCGCTCCAGCTGGTCGGCCATGGCCTCCTTGCGGTAGCGCACCTCCTCGCGCACGATGCCCTCCGGCGCCGGTACGTCGGAGGCCGCCACGAGCGCCTCCAGGGCCTTGTCCCGCGCGGCGTAGAGCTGCTCGACCCGCTTGACCCGCGACAGCCGGGTCACCAGGTCGGCGCGCAGCTCCGCCAGCGTGTCGAACTCGCTCGCCAGCGACGCGAACTCGTCGTCGATCGGCGGCAGCTCGCGCTCCTTGACCGTACGGACCGTCACCGACACCTCGGCGTCGCGGCCGGCGTAGTCGCCGCCCACGAGCTGGGTGGTGAAGGTCGCGGACTCGCCCGCCGACATGCCGGCCAGGGTGTCGTCGAGGCCCGGCAGGAGCTGGTTGCTGCCGACCTCGTGGGAGAGGTTCGAGGCGCTGCCGCCCGGCACCTCCTCGCCGTCCACGGTCGCGGCCAGGTCGATCTGCACGAAGTCGCCCCGCTGGGCGGCGCGCTCCACGGTCTTGAGCGTGGCGAAGCGCTGACGCAGGCCGTCGAGCTGCGTGTCGACGTCCTCGTCACTGATCTCGGCCTTGTCGACCGTGATCTCGACGGTGTCGAGGTCGGGCAGCTTCAGCTCGGGTCGCACGTCCACCTCGGCGGTGAACTTCAGCGGCTCGCCGTCGCCGAACTCGGTGATCTCCACGTCCGGGCGACCGAGCGTCTTCACGTCGTGCTCCCGCACGGCGGCCAGGATCTGCGACGGGATGGCCTCCTGCACGGCCTCGGTCAGCACGGTGCCCCGCCCGACCCGCTGGTCGATCACGGCGTCCGGGATGCGGCCCTTGCGGAATCCGGGGACGTTGACCTGGGAGGCGATCGCGCGGTACGCCTTCTTCAGGCTCGGCTCGAGCTCAGCGAACGGCACCTCGATGGCGAGCCGTACCCGCGTCGGGCTCAGGGTCTCGACGGTGCTCTTCACAGGCGTACTCCTTGTGTGATCATCATGATCGGTTCAGGTTGCGTAGACCGGCATGAGTGTAGGCGGGCGCCCGCCCACCTCGCGCGGCGACGCCCCCGCAGTGCCGGGCGCCGCGCACGGCGACCCGGGCGCCAGGGGACGGCCCGCCGACGATCCACGACGGCGAGGTCAGACTATCGCGACCACCCCGGTGCCCCGCGCGGTGTCCGCCGGATCGCCCATTCGCGCCGTTACGACGGTGTTCAAGATCGGCGCCATCGGGGCGCGGGTCGCCGGGCGTCGTCGAGCCCAGGCAAGGCTTTTCTCGCGGCAGACAGGCGTGCGAATGGCAGCTTGGCGGCCGATCGCTCCGCTCCTCGGCCGATCGCCTACAGGCCGCCCCGCCGGCTCGGCCCGCTCCAAGATCACTATTACGGGTACGGACACGTGGCCACGCCAGGCCCTGGTACCCAGAATAGCGATCATGAAGCACGGCGCCGCGTGGTTGTACCGCGGACAGCGATCAACGAGGGAAGGGCTGCGTCTCTGTCCCGCAACCGGCGATCACGCCACCCGGCGTCCCGATATGTAGGACAACACGCGGAGCGTCGCGGACGGTCGACGCGCTGCGAACTTGTCGGGGTGGCGGGATTTGAACCCACGGCCCCTCGCTCCCAAAGCGAGTGCGCTACCAAGCTGCGCCACACCCCGTGGCCGGAAGAAGTGTACGGGTCGCCCCGCCCGGACCGCTTGTCGGATCCCACACCGTGCGTCCCGGTTCAGCCGACCGGCGCGCACCCGCTACTCTTGACCCGGCCCCCACGCGGGGCCACGCGGGCGTAGCTCAATGGCAGAGTCTCAGTCTTCCAAACTGATGGTGCGGGTTCGATTCCCGTCGCCCGCTCCAGTTCTTCCGCCGCAGGTCAGAGCCCACATGAGGCTGACTAGCTGCTCAGCGAACATCGCTATCAACTCTCCCCGTGCCATTGGCGTGCCATTAGCCGACCGGGACCGGGACACCGGCAGCGCCGTCGTCCGGGTCGGCCTTCTTACCCTTGACGGACTTGCGGCGGGCAATCCGCTCGTCCATGCCTGCGGCGATCTCCCGGTCCCGCTCGCTCGTGGCGTGCTGGTAGATCAGCGCCGCCCGCATGCTCGCGTGCCCCATCCGGTGCATCAGCTCCCGCGTGCTGGCACCCGAGGCCGCCGCCAGGGTGTTGCCGGTGTGGCGCAGGTCGTGGAACGTGAAGTGCGCCGGTAGGCCGGCCTTGACGCGGGCCGCCGCCCAGCTCGTGGCGCGCAGGAAGTTCGACGAGCGCAGCACGGCGCCCTTCTCCCCCGTGAACACCAGCGAGTCCGGGTCGGCGCCGGTGAATTCGCCCAGGTGCGCACGCAGTGCCGCCACGGCCGCCGCCGGCAGGGTGACCACCCGGGCGCTGGCCGCCGACTTGGGAGGACCGAACTCCATCCGCTTGCGA
>JAEZGP010000570.1 GCA_023437285.1 Actinomycetes bacterium
CGCTTGCCGCGCGCGCTCAGCACGCCCGCGCCGATGCCCGCGAGGGCGAACTCCACGCCGACGACGATGCCGAACACCGGGCTCGTGTCCGCGTCGAACACGGTGCCGTCGCCCCAGTGCCGCACCATCAGTACGGCACCGGCGACGACGGCGGCGATAGAGAGCATCGAGCCCGCGATGAGGTAGGGACGCAGTCTGCGCGGCGGCGCCTCCTGCGCCCAGCCGAACCACGCCGAGGCGAAGAAGCCGAAGATGGCGCCGGTCGCTGCGGCATCACGGACGTACGCGGCCGTCATAGCGTGCCTCCCCATCGGACGATCGGGAGGCACGCTAGCAGAGTCAGCTCGTGGCGAGGACCCCGTCGATCTGGCTCAGCCCCTCCGTCATGCCCTCGACCACGCTCATGGCCAGCATCTGCTCCATCTGGTCGGTATCGGCGAACGTCGACACAATGGTCATCCGCGTGCCCTGACCGGCCGGCTCCAGGGTGACCACACCGTGGGTGGGTGCCATGGTGTCGAGCGGCTCGCCGTCGTCGCTGGCGAAGCCGTCGTCGAACTCGAGCCGGTGCGGCGCGTCGATCGCCGTGATCGTCCACCAGCCGGACGCCTTCTCGCCTTCCGGACCGGTCATGAAGTAGCGGACCTGGCCACCGACCTCGAACTCGAACCGGGTGAAGGTCGCCGGCCAAGTGGGCGGGCCCCACCAGCGCTCCAGCTGGCGCGGGTCGGCCCAGACCTGCCAGACCCGCTCGACGTCGGCGTCGAACTCGGTGACGAACGTCAGCTTCAGGGCCTGCAGATCGGTGTCGGTGCTGATGACTGTCATGATTCGGGTCCTTTCAGGATGTCCTCGATGCCTCGGGCGCGGTGGCGCCACAACCGCTCGTACGCGTCGAGCAGCCGGGCGGCGCGGCGCAGTACCGTCACGTCGGCGCTGATCATCAGTTCGCGCCCGCGCCTCTCCTTGGTAACGAGCGCGGCCCGCTCGAGCACCGCCACGTGCTTCTGCACGGCCGTGAGGCTGATGGGGTAGTGCCGGGCGAGGGCGGAGACGGACTGCCTCTCCCCGATGACGCGGGTGAGGATGTCGCGTCGCGTCGCGTCGGCCAGCGCGTGGAACACCTGGTCGGCGCTCTCCGCGCTCAACTGATCTATAACCATTTGGTTGTAGGTTAGCCGTCCGGAGCCCGTCACGCAACCCGAACCGGCCATAGATGGCGGTTGACATCCTTTCGGCCCGGCAGGACACTGCTCAGAGAGCGCTCTCACGGCACCTAGCAGTTGCTATGTCACTCCCCGTCCCCTCGGAGACTTGCCATGGAGCTACCTCGGAGAACGTCACGCGCTCTGATCATCGGGGCCGCGACGGCCGTCTTCGCCGCCGGCGTCGGCGTCGCCCTGCGCGCCAACGCCGCCCTACCCGCGACACCCACTGGCTGGAGCCTCGCCTGGTCCGACGACTTCAACGGCTCGGCCAACACGCTCCCGTCCAGCGCCAACTGGATCTTCGACACCGGCTACAGCTACCCGGGCGGCCCGGCCAACTGGGGCACCGGCGAGATCCAGCAGTACACGACCAGCACCCAGAACATCTCCCTCGACGGGGCAGGCAACCTGCGCATCACCCCGATCCGCAACAGTTCCGGCGGCTGGACCTCGGCCCGCATCGAGACAGTCCGGTCCAACTTCAAGCCGCCGGCCGGCGGTGTACTGCGCATCGAGGGCCGCATCCAGATGCCCAACGTCACCGGGGCGGCCGCCGCCGGGTACTGGCCGGCGTTCTGGGCGCTCGGCTCGCCGTACCGGGGCAACTACCAGAACTGGCCCGGCGTCGGCGAGTTCGACGTCATGGAGAACGTCAACGGCCTCAACCAGGTCTGGGGCGTGCTGCACTGCGGCGTCAACCCCGGCGGCCCGTGCAACGAGACCAACGGCCTCGGCACCAGCCGCGCCTGCCCCAACTCCGCCTGCCAGGGCAACTTCCACACGTACCGGTTCGAGTGGGACGCCAGCGTCAGCCCACAGATGCTGCGCTGGTACGTCGACGGCGTCCAGTTCCACTCCGTCAGCCAGACCCAGATCGGCTCGTACTGGTCACAGATGACCGACCACAGTGGGTACTTCCTGCTGCTCAACGTGGCCATGGGCGGCGGTTTCCCCAACGGGGTCGCCGGCTCCGCCACCCCCACCGGCGCCACCGCGTCCGGCGTACCGATGCTCGTCGACTACGTCGCCGTCTACACCCGCGCCGGCACCGTCACCCCGACGTCGGCGGCGCCCACCACCGGACCGTCCGGCGGCGGCACCGGCGCGTACGCCACCATCCAGGCCGAGGCGTTCAACGCCCAGTCCGGCGTGGTCACCGAGACCACCACGGACACCGGCGGCGGGCAGAACCTCGGCTACCTCGCCAACGGCGACTGGGTCCGGTACGACAACGTCGACTTCGGCTCGACTCCCGCGCGCCAGTTCTCCGCCCGCGTCGCCTCCGGCGCGGCCGGCGGCATCAGCGGCCTCGTCGAGGTCCGCCTCGACAGCCTGTCCAACGCCCCGATCGGCAGCTTCGCCATCGCCAACACCGGCGGCTGGCAAAGCTGGCGCACCGTACCGGCCAACATCGCCGCCACCACCGGCCGGCACACCGTGTTCCTCCGCTTCGCCAGCGGCCAGCCCGCCGACTTCGTCAACCTCAACTGGTTCACCTTCGGCCACTGAGCCGGCCAGGACCCGGGGGGCGCCCGTCGCTCCCCGGGTCGGCCGGTCCACGAGGTTGCACAAGACGAAGCCCGCCCAAGAGCGGTATTCACGTCGACGTAGGTCCACAAGGTTGGCTAGCGTGACCCGCCATGAGTGCTCGGCTGCGTGAGATCGCCCGGAGCACGGTGGCGATCGCCGAGGCCGGCGAGTACCGCAACGGGGCCGGGCAGCAGGTTCACATCGGCAAGGCCGTCGCCGCCGCGGTCGCGGGGACGCGCCACTACCTGCCCGACGACGACCTCCCCGTCACGGGTACGCCCGCCACCCCGCGCATCGAGGTGACCCGCGAATCCACCCTGGCCGCCGCGCGCCGGCTCGGCGACGAGGCCGCCTGCCTGGTCTTCGCCTCCGCCAAGAACCCGGGCGGCGGTTTCCTCGGCGGCGCGAAGGCGCAGGAGGAGAGCATCGCGCGCTCGTCGGCGCTGTATCAGAGCCTGCTGGCCGCACCGGACTTCTACGCGTACCACCGGGCGCAGCGCGACCTGCGCTACAGCGACCGGGTCATCTACTCCCCCGGCGTACCCGTCTTCCGCGACGACAAGGGCGAACTGCTCGACCGTCCGCACCACGCCACATTCCTCACCACCGCGGCGCCCAACCTGGGCGCCATCCTGCGCAACCAGCCCGACGACGCGGCCGACGTGCCGGCGGTGCTGCGCCGACGTGCCCGACGCGTACTCGAGGTCGCGGCCGCGCACGGACACCGCACGCTCGTGCTCGGGGCGTGGGGTTGCGGCGTCTTCCGCAACGACCCGGCGACGGTCGCCGACGCGTTCGCCGGCGCGCTGCGCGAGGTCGACCGCTTCGACCGCGTCATCTTCGCCGTCTACGACAACCTCCCCCACACCCCCGTGCACGCCACGTTCGCGTCCCGCTTCGCCTGACCCCCACCGCACCCCACCCCGCCCCGCCCCCGCCGCGTCCCTCCCTCCGTCGACCCGACGTTTGGGTGGTTGCGCGTGTTATCCAGGCTCCCCGTTCCACGCGGAACCACCCAAACGTCGGGCGGGTTGAGGGTGAGTGGCGTGGTAGCAACGTAGGTGACGTGCAGCATCGTTGGCGCGAAGGGAGCTGTCGTGGGATTGACCATCGGCGAGAAGGCCGCGGTTACCAGCGGCTCCGACTTCTGGCACACGAAGGCCGTCGGCGACCTCCCGTCGATCATGGTGGCCGACGGCCCGCACGGCCTGCGCAAGCAGGTCACCGACCACGGCCCCGCCGAGCCGGCGACCTGCTTTCCGCCGGCCGTGGCGCTCGGTTCGACCTGGGACCCCGAACTGGTCGGCCGGGTGGGGGCCGCGCTCGGCCTGGAGGCGCGCGCGGCGGGCGTGTCCGTGCTGCTCGGTCCCGGCATCAACCTCAAGCGCACCCCGCTGGGCGGCCGCAACTTCGAGTACTACGCGGAGGACCCGCTGCTCACGGGCGTACTCGCGGTGGAATGGGTACGCGGCCTGCAAAGTCAGGGGGTCGGCGCGTCGGTCAAGCACTTCGCGGTCAACAGCCAGGAGACCGACCGGATGCGGGTCAGCGCCGACGTGGACGAGCGGACGCTGCGCGAGCTGTACCTGCGCGCGTTCCAGCGGGTCGTCGAGCAGGCCCGGCCGTGGACGGTCATGTGCGCGTACAACCGGATCAACGGCGTGCACGCGGCCCAGCACCAGTGGCTGCTGACCGAGGTGCTGCGCGGCGAATGGGGCTTCGACGGCCTGGTCGTGTCCGACTGGGGGGCGGTCGTCGACCGGGTCGCGTCCGTGCGGGCCGGCCTCGACCTGACCATGCCCGGGCCGGACGACGCCGGCGATCGCGCGATCGAACGCGCCGTCGCCGACGGCGTACTCGATGAAGCTTTTCTGGGTACCGCGGCGGGGCGGGTGGCAGCACTGGTCGAGCGGGCCCGCAGCCACGACGGCGGGGACGCGAGCTTTGACGCGGACGCGCACCACGCGCTGGCCCGGGAGGCCGCCGCGCGGGGCATCGTGCTGCTGAAGAACGAGGGCGGCCTGCTGCCGCTGCCCGCCGAGGGCGTCTCGGTCGCGGTCATCGGGGAGTACGCCCGCACGCCGCGCATCCAGGGCGGCGGCAGCTCGCAGGTCAACCCGACCCGGGTTGACACCGCCCTCGCGGAAATCACCGCGTCGACATCGGCGCCGGTGACGTTCGCGGCGCACGGCGACGAGGCGGTCGAGGCGGCCCGGGGAAGCGACGTGGCGATCGTCTTCGTCGCGTCGGAGGAGGAGACCGAGGGCCGCGACCGGGAGACCCTCGACCTGCCGCCCGACCGGGTCAGGCTCGTCGAGCGCGTCGTCGCGGCCAACCCGCGCACAATCGTCGTGCTGTCCAACGGCGGGGTCGTGCTCACCTCCCCGTGGGACGGCGCGGTGCCCGCGCTCCTCGAGAGCTGGCTGCTCGGCCAGGCCGGCGGCGCGGCGATCGCGGACGTGCTGTTCGGCCGGGTCAACCCGGCCGGCCGGCTCACCGAGACCATCCCGCTGCGGCTGGCCGACCATCCGTCCTATCTGGACTTTCCTGGCGAGGCCGGCCACGTGCGCTACGGCGAGGGCCTACACGTCGGCTACCGGGGCTTCGACGCCCGCGACCAGGCGGTCGCCTACCCCTTCGGCTTCGGCCTGTCCTACACCACCTTCGAGTACGGGCCGGCGAGCGCGACCCTCGTCGGCGACACGATCGAGGTGCGCGTGCCGGTGACCAACACCGGCCGGCGTGACGGCCGGGAGGTCGTCCAGGTGTACGCGAGTCTGCCCGACTCGGCGGTGCGCCGCCCGGTCCGCGAACTGAAGGGCTTCGCGAACGTGGCGATCCCGGCCGGCTCGACGGTCGACGTGCTCGTGCGCATCCCGGTCGCGGACCTCGCGTACTGGGATCCGCGGCTCGGCCGCTGGGCCGTCGAGGGCGGCACGTACCGGCTCGCGGTCGGCGCCTCGTCGCGCGACCTGCGCACGACCGTCACC
>JAEZGP010000575.1 GCA_023437285.1 Actinomycetes bacterium
GCGGGGGGGGGGCGGGGGGGGCGGGCCCCCCCGGCCGGCCCCCCCGTCCTCCAGCGCCTCCCACGCCGTACGCAGCAGCAGCCGTTGCTGCGGGTCCAACCAGATCGCCTCGCGCGGCGAGATGCCGAAGAAATGCGGATCGAACTGGTCGATGCGGTCGAGGTAGCCGCCCCGGAAGGTGTTCATCTTGCCGGTCTTGGCCGCGTGCGGGTCGTAGAACTTCCGCACCTCCCACCGCTCGTCCGGCACCTCCCGGGTGGCGTCCACGCCCCCGCACAGCAGGTCCCAGAAGGCCGTCGGGTTCACCGCGCCGCCGGGAAAGTGGCACCCGATGCCGGTGATGGCGATCGGCTCACCGGACACGTCGTCCTTGCGTCTGCTAGCCATGCGACTCTCCCTCCCCTACCGCCAGGTCGCCCCGCAGGTGTCGGGCGACCTCCGCCAACAGCTGGTCCTGCGCGCTGTGCACAAAGAAATGGCCACCGGGCAGCCGGATGATCGAGCACGCGATCGCACTGTGCTCGCGCCATCCCTGCAGGTCGGCGGCGCTGACCCGGACGTCCTCGGCGCCGCCGAAGACGGTCAGGGGACACGCCAGCGGCTCCTCCGGCGCGTACTCGTAGGTGTCGCAGAGCTCGAAGTCGGCGCGCAGGGTCGGCAACGCCGCACGCATGAGCTCGTCGTTGGCGAGGATGCGCGCGGGCGTACCGTCGGTGTGCAGTACGGCCTTGAGCACCTCGTCCGGCAGGTGATAGATCTTGATGTTGGGGTTGGGCAGCTGGGGGGCGCGGTAGGCGGCCAGCAGCAGCCGCACAGGTTGCGGTCGACCGGTGCGACGCAGGTGCCGGGCCAGCTCGAAGGCGATCAGCGCGCCCATGCTGTGCCCGTAGAAGGCGAACGGCCGGTCCAGGTGAGCCTCGATGGCCGCGGCGAGCGCGGCGACCAGCGGCCCCATGCGTTTGTACGCCGGCTCGCCGATGCGTGCCTCGCGGCCCGGTGGCTGCACCGCGCAGACCTCGACGGTGTCGCCGAGCGCCGCGCCCCACGACCGGAACACAGCCGCGCCGCCGCCGGCGTAGGGAAGGCAGAACAGGCGCAGGGCCGCCGCGGGACGCGCGGGCATGGGTACAATCCACGACGCCATCGGGTTGCCCGTCCCGCGCAACCTGCGCAGCAGCTCGGCCCGCTGGCGCGCCGGCAGCGCGGCGATGCGCTCCCTCACCTCCTCCATGACACCGCCCCGGTCATCGCGCGATCTCCTGCGGGATCCGGGCCGGCTGCTTGAGCGTGATCCAGTCGTCGCTCACCGGGTTGCGGTCACGGTCCTGCTCGTACACCTGAACCAGCCGGCACAGGTGTTCGTCGGCCGCCCAGCGCTCGACCAGCTCGCGCACCCGCTGGTCGCCGTCGGCAGCCCGCAGTTCCGCGAGTACCCGGGCCACCAGCTGACCGGACAGCTGCTCGATGAAGCGCACGTTGGCGGAGAACCGGTCGGGCAGTTCGGCGTCCGACAGCCCCGCGGTCATGCCAATGTGCAGGTCCCGCATGAACGCGAAGTCGTAGAAGCTGACGAACGTGTTCGCGTCAACCGACCGGTCGACCTCGTGCCATTCCCGGAAGAACCGCTGGGTCGCCTCGCTGGCGACGGTGAACCGGGCCAGGTCGGCGATGATCTGTGGGAACTGCGCCAGCTTGCGGACGGCGTCGTGGAAGAAAAGCAGCCCGGGAACCGCCCAGTAGACGGCCGTATCCCAGATCACCTTGGCCAGGGTGATGCGGGCGTTGCCCATCAGGGGGTACTGCTGGTCGTAAACGCGCAGCCAACCGTTGGCGATCAGCAGGAAGATGTGGTTGTGGATCGCCGCGACTTCCTCGATGTCCTCGCCGGCCAGGTCGCGGTTGACCAGGTCGGTGATGAGCCCGTTGCTGATCGCGATGAGATCCAGGCCCGGCGAGTAGAACGGGTCGAGGAAGACGCCCGCCTCGCCGGCGAGGGCCCACCGCTGGTCGGAGAAGACCTGCTCGCAGCTGTAGGAGTAGTCCTTCATGACCCGGAAATCGCGCACCTTGTCCAGGTGCGCGCTCACCACGTCGGCGCACTGCGGTTCGTGGGCCCCCAGCCAGCCCAACGCCCGGTCCAGGCGGTTCATCTCGTCGAAGCGGTGCATCCTGGCGTCGGTGACGATGCCGATGCTGATCGCATCGGGTGCGAGCCGGATCAGCCACACCCAGTAGCCGGGCCCCATGAGGTGGTTGGTGGACAGCTCGCGCCTGCCCTCGCGGATGCGGGCGTGCCACCCGGGGTCGTCGGACCACGTGTCGATGTCGATCGGGTGGCCGACCCGGAACCACACGGCGTTGGCCTCGTGGTCGACCCTGCGCGCCAGGCCCAGCCGGCGCTTGAGCATGGCCGACCGGCCGGTCGCGTCGATCAGCCAGCGGGCCTCGACCTCAAGCTTCTCCCCCTCGCCGAGCGCCAGGCGCACCAGGTGCGGCGACGTGCCGTCGCTGAGGGTGGCATCGAGCACGCGGATGCCCGAACGGAAGTCCACGCCCAGCTTGAGCAGCTCCTCGCCGAGCGCGTTCTCCAGCCGCCCGCGGTCGATCTGGTAGGTGCCGACCCCGTGTGGCGGCAGCACCGAGTGCCCCAGCTCCACCCGCTGGGTGATGTCGCGGTTGTCGCCGTCGCTGAAGAAAATCCGCAGGCCATACTTGTTGAGCTGCTTGTCCTTGAGATGCTCGCCCATGCCGAGCACCGAGCGCAGGTAGTGGGCCGCGATCTCCACCGTGGACTCGCCGACCTTGTGCGCGGTCTCGGGCACCGGATGCGTCAGCCGCTCCACCACCATGACGGTGAGGTCGGGGCGGGACTTCTTCAGCTGTAGGGCCAGCGTCAGGCCCGCCGCACCGCCGCCCATGATCACCACGTCGTACCTGTCGGTCATGACGCCACCTCCTGCGGCACGCTGCGGTAGCCGAGCGTGATCCAGCTGCTGTCGATGGGGTTGGCGTCGCGCTGCGTACGGTGGACCTCGATGAGCTCGACCAGCAGCGGGTCGGCGTGCCACGCGTCGAGTTGGTCCGCGACCGCGGGCTCGGCGACCCGGTCGGCGAGCCGGTCGCTCACGGTGCTCACCAGCTGACCCGCCACCTGCTCCAGCAGCTCCACATTGCGGCCGAACTGGACCTCAAGTTGATCGTCGGGCAGCCCGGCGGCCATGCCGTTGTGCAGGTCGACGATGAACTCCAGCAACGAGTACGGGTCGGCGAAGACGTTCGCGGCGGGCGGGTTGTCGATCGCGTGCCATTCCCGGAAGAACGCCTGCACCCGGGCGTGCAGCTGCCACGCCCGCAACAGGTTGCCGTACGCTCCCGGGCTGTCGGCGAGGCGGCGGAAAGTGTCGTGGAAGGCCAGCAGGCCGGGCACGGCCCAGTAGATGATCGTGTCCCAGATGACCTTGGCCACCATCACCTGCGCGTTGCTCATCAACTGGTACTGGTGCTGGTAGGCCACCAGCCACACGTCGCTGATCACCAGGTACACCTGGCTGTGCGCGACGGCCCTGTCCTCGACGTTCTCGCCCGACCGGTCGCGGGCGACCAGGTCCGTGATGAGGCCGTTGCTGATCGCCATCAGGTCGCCGCCCGAGGAGTAGAGGGGGTCGATCGCGACACCCGCCTCGCCGGTCAGGCACCAGCGCTGCTCGCCGGAGTACACCTGCTCGCAGCCGTACGCGTAGTCCTTCATCACCCGGAAGTCCTGGATCTTGTCCAGGTGCTCCTCCACGGCCGCGGCGCACTGCGGTTCGCGCTGGCGCAGCCAGCGCAGCGCCTTGTCGAGCGTGTTGAAGCCGTCGAAGGGGTGCGCGGCGTCGTCGGCGACGATCCCGATGCTGATCGAGCCCGACGCCAGCGGGATCATCCAGACCCAGTAGCCCGGGCCCATCAGGTGGTTGGTGGACAGCCGGCGCTCCCCGCCGGTGACGCGGGCGAGCCACCGTTCGTCGGTCGACCAGTCGTCGATGTCGATCGGGTGGGCGACCCGCAACCAGGCGGCGTTGGCCTTGTGGTCGAGCTTCTTCGCCAATCCCAGCTGCCGCTTGAGCAGGCCGGCGCGGCCGGTCGCGTCGACTACCCAGCGTGCCCGCACCTCGCTCTCCCGGCCGTCGTCGACGAGGGTGACCAGGTGCGCCTCCTGCTCGGGCTGGAGCACGACCCGCCCCACCCGGCAGCCGGAGCGGAACTCGACCCCGGCCGCGAGCGCCTGCTCGCCCAGCGTGTTCTCCAACCGCCCGCGGTCGATCTGGTAGGACGGCAGGGGCGCGGGCGCGATCTGGCCGTACTCGACCCTGCGGGTGATGTCGGAGTTGTCGCCGTGGCTGAAGAACATCCGCAGGCCGAACTTGTGCAGCTGGTCCTTGACCAGGTGCTCTTCGAGGCCGAGGACGTCACGCAGGTAGTGCGCCTGCACCTCGACGCTGGACTCGCCGACCTTGTGGGCGGCCTCGGGCACCGGGTGCTGCTGGCGCTCCGCGACGATCACCCGCAGGTCCGGCATGGCCTGGCGCAGCTGGAGGGCGAGGGTCAGGCCCGCGATGCCGCCGCCCAGGATCGCGACGTCGTAGTGGTCACGCGGCGACCGCGACGCTTCGCTCATCGGGAGTCTCCCCTTTCTGTGCGTCCGTTCGCCGCAGGGCGAGGGTCAGCCAGCCGTCGCTGGTGGGATTGCGGGTCGCCGCGCGCCGGTAGATGGCGATGAGCTCCGCGATCAGCGGTTCGGTCTGCCAGCGCTGGATCTGCGCGAGCGCCCCGGGGTCGTCGCGGCGGTTGGCGTACACGCCGATCACGGTGCTGATGAGCTGGCCGGCCAACTGCTCGAAGAGGCGGACGTTGTCGGTGAACTGCGCCTCGAAGGCGGACGGCGACAGGTTCGCGGCCATGCCGTGGTGCAGCTTGACCATGAAGTCGAGCGGCTGGTAGAGGTCGACCAGGATGGCCGGCAGGTCGGGTCGGTCGATGGCCGCCCACTCCCGGTAGAACTGCTGCACGCGGTTACTCAGCTGGGTGAGCCGCGCCAGGTTGTTGGGCACCGACGGGCTCTCGACCATGGTGCGGAACTTGTCGTGAAAGAAGAGCAGCCCGAAGACGCCCCAGTAGAAGGCGGTGTCCCAGATGACCTTGGAAACCATCACCTGGGCGTTGCCCATCAGGGAGTACTGCTTCTCATAGATCGCGAGCCAGATGTCGACCACGCTGAGGAAGGCCCGATCGTGGACCGACGCGAGTCCGCGCACGTCCTGCCCGTCGAAGGACCGGCAGAGCAGATCCGTGATCAACCCGTTGCTGATCGCGATCATGTCAAGGCCGGGCGAGTAGAGCGGGTCCAGGAACACCCCGGCCTCGCCGGTCAGGCACCAGCGGTCCTCGCCGGAGTAGACCTGACGGCAGCCGTAGGAGTAGTCCTTCATGACCCGGAAGTCCTGGATCTTGTCGAGGTGCCGCTCGACCGCGCTGGCGCACTGCGGCTCGTGGACGCGCAGCCAGGCCAGCGCCTTCTCGAACCGGCTCAGGTCCTCGAACGCGTGCTGTTCGGCGTCGGTGACGATGCCGATGCTGATCGAGCCGGAGGCGAGGCGGATCAGCCACACCCAGTAGCCGGGGCCCATCAGGTGATTGGTCGACAGTGCCCGGTCGCCCTGGCTGATCCGGCCGTGCCAACCGGGGTCGTCGGTCCACTCCTTGACGTCGATCGGGTGGGCCACCCGGAACCAGACCGCGTTGGCCGCGTGTCCGACCCTGCGACCCAATCCCAACTGGCGGCGCAGCAGGTGATTGCGGCCGCTGGCATCGACGATCCAGCGGGCTAACACGTCACGCTCGATGCCGCCGGAGGCGATCCGCACCCGGTGCGTCGGCTCGCCGGCGCGCAGGTCCACCGCGAGCACCCTGGTGTCGTCGGCGAAGTCGACACCGGCCGCCACGACCCGCCGACCCAGCTCGTTCTCCAGCCGGCCCCGGTCGAGCTGGTACGTGCTCAGCGGCGGAAAGACCGAGGAGCCCAGCTCGACACGGCGCGCGATGTCGGTGTTGTCGTCGCGGCTGAAGAACATCCGTAGGCCGAACTTGCGCAGCTGCGCGGCCTCCAGGTGGTCGTGGAGGTCCAGCACGTCCCTGAGGTAGTGCGCCGCGATCTCGACCGTGGACTCGCCCACCTTGTGGGCGGCCTCCACAACGGGGTGTCGCTGGCGCTCGACCACGAGGACGCGCATGTCCGGCCGGGACATCTTCAGTTGCCGGGCCAGCGTCAGACCGGCGGCACCGCCGCCGAGGATGGCCACGTCGTAGTGATCGGGCGGGGCGTCCGTAGCCGCCCGCCGTCGCCTGAGCTCGCGCAGCAGCTGATCCTGCCGGTCCGCCGGGAGCGCCGCGATGCGGCGCAACATATCGCTCGTCATGAAGCCTCCCTTCGGCATCAGATGTTGAAGCTCGCCGATTACCCGCGACTTACGCGTTTGGAAAGACAAGGAATTGCCCTGTACCTATTGCATAGGCACAAGGACCTTGATACGCCACAAGTGATCGTGATGCCTATTCGGTCCGTTTGCTATGCTTTTCGTACCGAAAAGAGCAGCTCAGCGAGGCGAGTTACCCCCCAAGGGTCACCCAAAAACGATTGACGGATGGTGATCATTAGCGGGACTGATGCATGATGCCGACATCTGATCCCGGCCCGAACGGGAGGTGTACAGGTCGGAAAGCGGCACAATGGCGCACCCACGGGAAGCGCGAAACAGGCCGCCGGATTGGTGTGTGCCGGCGCAACTATTTCGCAGTCACACTTCCGGGTCACATGCGAATACACATCCGTCGGCGGACATTGCCACGTAAGGCAAAACCTGGGGGGATCCGATGGCAGTCACACCATTCTTCGGCGCGTATCCGGCCGTTGGGGACCTGGTACATCCGCGTGAATACGAGGAACAGGCCGGTTACCGGGCCTATTTTTTCGGCCATTTCCGGGTCTTCCGCGGCGACCAGCAGCTCGTCGACGAATCGCCCAGACGCCGCAAGGCGCTCATGATCCTGCAATGGTTTCTGCTCAACCCCGGCCGAACCTGCTCGGCCGACGAGTTCATCGAGTTGTTCTGGCCGGATAGCCCGCCCCACCGGGCACTGGGCAACTTCCACGTCGCCATGCACAGTCTGCGCCGCATGCTGGAGCCGGACCTGCACTCCCGGCAGGAGTCCGCCTTCATTCAGCGTGGCCCCAACAACTTCTACCGCTTCGACCTGGGCGAGCGCTGGTGGACCGACACCGGCGACGTGGCGATGCTCTTCGAACGTGGCCAGGCCTGCGACGCGCGCGGCGAGCGGCGTCAGGCCTGCTACTACTACCGACGGGTGACGAACTACTGCGCGCAGGGGTTCCTGCCGGACGCCGTCGGTGACATGCGGATGCCCTACGTGTACCGGTACCGGCAGATCCAGACCCAGTCGCTGATGCGGCTGATGCACCTGCACGCGGTCAATCAGGAAGAGGAGGACCTGCTGGAGAGCGCGTACCAGATGCTGCAGGTCGACCGCTGCAACGAACCGGCCGCCCGCGTGGTCATCGAGGCACTGCTGCGTGCCGGCCACCCCACCCGCGCCGCGCAGCGACTGCGCCAGTTGTGGGAGTGCTACCAGCGCGACCTGGGCGTACGTCCGACCAGGGAACTGCACGACCTGCGCGACCGGATCACGGCGGCGCTCAAGGGCGAATCCGCACTTTCCTCGGCGGTAATTCAGGTGTAAGTCGCTGTCCATAGCATCGCTGGCGCCATTGAGCAGAGCTCTGTACGGCACACGTACGGAAAGGAACTGCCATGTCGTCATACGTACAACTGGTCGACGTCCACCCCCAGTTCCTCGAGATCCAGGCCACCTTCGGCCCGTAGCGACGGGAGACCCGCGATGAGCATGACCGTTGGTGAACTCTTCGAGGCCCTCGCCACCCGTTTCGACTCCGCGGCGGCGGCGGGCTTCCACAAGACCCTGCAGTGGCACATCAAGGACGAGGATCCCGGCGTCTGGGCCTTCGAGATGAACCACGGCGTGGGCCGGCTGATCCCCGGCGGGGTCGACAACCCCGACACCACCTTCACCACGACCGCGGCGACCTGGATGGCGATCGCCGAGGGCCGTCAGGACGCCATGAAGGCCTTCATGACCGGAAAGCTCAAGGTATCCGGCGACATGATGCTCGCGATGAAGGTTCCCCACCTGTTCAAAACGCAGCCGGCGTAGTCCGCCACCCGCCGCGAACACACCTCACCACGCCCGACCCGGGCCGACGGGCGGGTGCGGCATTGCCATTGCCACGAAAGGGGAGCTGCATGAGTACCAACGTCCTTGAGCCGACGGCAGACCAGGAACGCGACCGGCTGGAAGCCATCGCGTTGCTCACTGACCCGGCCACCATCAGGTACCTGGAGAACTTCGGCGTACGCGAGGGCTGGCGCTGCGCCGAGGTCGGCGCGGGTGCGGGCTCGATCGCGCGGTGGCTGTCCACCCGCGTGGGATACACCGGCCAGGTCGTGGCGGTCGACATCAACGGCGACTACCTGCGCGACCTGCGCGCGCCGAACGTCGAGGTGCGCGAGCACGACATCGTCGACAACCCGCTGGAGGAGGGCGCGTACGACCTGGTGCACGTCAAGATCCTGCTGATGCACCTGCCCGAGCGGGAGAAGGTGCTCCACCAGCTGGCCGCGGCGCTCAAGCCCGGCGGTTACCTGCTGGTGGAGGAGGCTGACATCCGCAGCATTCAGACCTGCTCGCCACCCGAGCCGCTGCTGACCCGCGCGGCGAGCGCGCTGGCGACGTTCTTCTACTTCAGCGGCGCCGACCCGGGCTACGGCCTGCAACTGCTGCCCGCCGTCAAGCGGACCGGGCTGAAGAACATCGGTACGGACTGTCAGCTGACGGCGATCCAGGCCGGCACGCCGCAGATCCAGACGATCTCCCTGAGCTTCGCCAAGCTCGCACCCATGATCGTCCAGGCCGGACTGATGGGTCAGGAGGAGGTGGAGCGCGCCTTCGAGATCCTCCACGAACCGTCCGAGACGACGATCTATACCCCGATCACGATCTCGGTTTGGGGCCAACGGATCGACGACTGATCCGCCGACACAGGAAGGACTACCCGCGATGCTGTACGTGGTTATCGCCCACGACGGAACCGCCCCCGGCACCCAGGAGCGGCGCATGGCGATCCGCCCCGAGCACATGGCCAACGGCGAGAAGATGATGCGCAACGGCAACTTCCTCTTCGGCGGCGCCATTATCGACGGCACCGGGAAGATGGCCGGCGGCGTGCTTGTCGTCCGGTTCGACCGCCGTGAGCAGGTCGACGAGTGGCTGCGTGAGGAGCCGTACATCCTGCACAAGGTCTGGGAGCGCGTCGAGGTGCACCCCTTTCTCGTGCCTCCCCAGTTTCTCAGTCTGTTCCCCCAACCGCAGCCCGCGGCCGCGGCTGCCTGACCCTGTGCCGTGCCAGAATTCGGTTGCCTGAGAGGGTCGTCAGGCGTCGGTCCGACTCTCACGTCACGACCACGGAT
>JAEZGP010000586.1 GCA_023437285.1 Actinomycetes bacterium
GGCTGTTCGCCATCTCGGCCGCCGACCTCGCGGCGCACGCCGACGACGCGCTGCACGAGTGCTTCGGCCCGGCCGGCCTGGTCGTCGAGTACGCCGACGACGACCAGTTGCTCGCCGCCCTCGGCGCGGTGCCCGGGGCGTTGACGGCGACGTTGCACGCGGAGCCCGGCGACGCGCTCGGGCCCGTCCTGCTGGATTTCCTGGCCGCCCGCGCGGGCCGCGTCATCTGGGGCGGCTGGCCGACCGGCGTCGCGGTGACCTGGGCGATGCAGCACGGCGGCCCGTGGCCGGCCACGACGGCGCCCCTGCACACGTCCGTCGGCGTCACGGCGATCCGTCGCTTCCTGCGTCCGGTGGTCTACCAGGGCGTACCGGAGTCGTTGCTGCCGGCGGCCCTGCGCGACGACAACCCGTGGGGCCTGCCGCGCCGCGTCGACGGGACCTTCCTTATTCCGGAGAAAACCCCCATCTAGTACGCGCGCGGAGCGCACGATGGGATCGTGACCAGCGCGAACGAACCACCCGGCGGGGCCTCATCCGCCCGTTCCGGGCCGCCGGACATCGAGCCGAGTCACCCCGCCGCCGTCCTCATGGTCGCCTCCGCCGCCGCCCTCGGCGGCTTCCTCTTCGGTTACGACACAGCGGTCATCAACGGCACGGTCGACGCGGTCCGCGAGCAGTTCGGGATGACCGAGGGCGCGCTCGGCACCGTGGTCTCGGCGGCCCTGCTCGGCTGCGCGGTCGGCGCCTGGTTCGCGGGGCGGCTCGCGGACCGGTGGGGCCGCATCCGGGTCATGCTGCTGGCCGCCATCGTCTTCGCGGTCACCGCGATCGCGTCGGCGCTCGCGTGGGACCCGGTCAGCCTCCTGGTCTTCCGGCTGTTCGGGGGCCTGGCCATCGGCGCGGCGAGCGTGATCGCGCCGGCCTACATCGCGGAGATCGCCCCGGCGCACCTGCGCGGCCGGCTCGGCTCGCTGCAGCAGCTCGCCGTCGTCACGGGCATCTTCGCGTCCCTGCTGATCGACACCCTGCTCGCCGCGTCCGCGGGCGGGGCGAACGAGCAGGTCCCGTGGGGCGGCACCGCGTGGCGCTGGATGTTCGCCTCGGCCGCGCTGCCCGCCGTCGTCTATGGCGTCCTGGCGTTGCAGATCCCCGAGTCGCCCCGCTATCTGGTCAAGAAGCACAAGTTCGAGCAGGCCAAGGACGTGCTGCGCCGGTACGTCGGCGGCAACGTCGACCTCAAGATCGACGAGATCGCCCGGTCGCTCGCCGGCGGCGACCAGGTGGTCAACCTGCGCGACCTGCGCGGGCCCCGGTTCGGCCTGCTGCCGATCGTCTGGGTCGGCATCCTGCTGTCGGTGTTCCAGCAGTTCGTCGGCATCAACGTGATCTTCTATTACTCCTCGTCGCTGTGGCACTCCGTCGGCTTCACCGAGAAGGACTCGCTGCTGATCAGCACGATCACCAGCGTCACCAACATCGTCACGACCCTCGTGGCGATCTCCCTGGTCGACAAGATCGGCCGCAAGCCGCTGCTGATCATCGGGGCCAGCGGCATGATCCTCACGCTGGGCACGATGGCGTTCTGCTTCTCGCAGTCGGTCGGCTCGGGGGCCGACCTCACCCTGCCGGGGGCGTACGGCCCGGTGGCCCTCGTCGCCGCCAACTTCTACGTGTTCTCGTTCGGCATGAGCTGGGGGCCCGTCGTCTGGGTCCTGCTCGGCGAGATGTTCAACAACCGCATCCGGGCCACGGCCCTCGCGGTCGCCGCGGCCGCGCAGTGGATCGCGAACTGGGCCGTCTCGGTGAGCTTCCCGTCGCTGGCCAAGGTGGGCCTGCAATTCGCGTACGGCCTCTACACCGCGTTCGCCGCGCTGGCCCTCATCTTCGTCTGGCGCGCCGTACGCGAGACGAAGGGCCGCGAGCTCGAGGACATGTGACCGGGCCGGCCGCGTGACGGGAAGATCGGCCCCGCCCGACAGATACTGGGCGGATGCGCTTGTTGAGCAGCCCCGCCGGACACGACCTGACCTACGCCGACGTCTTCATGGTGCCCTCCCGCTCGGCCGTCGAGTCGCGCATCGACGTCGACCTCGCCACGCGCGACGGCACGGGCACCACCATTCCCATCGTCGTCGCCAACATGACGGCCGTCGCGGGCCGGCGCATGGCCGAGACGATCGCCCGGCGCGGCGGCATCGCGATCATCCCGCAGGACATCCCGGTCGACGTGGTCGCCGAGGTGATCGCCTGGGTCAAGCGGCGCCACGTCCTCTACGACACCCCGCTCGTACTCGGCCCGACCGACACGGTCTCCGACGCGCTGGCCCTGCTGCCCAAACGCGCGCACGGCGCCGTCATCGTGGTCGACGGCCAGGTGCCCGTCGGCGTGGTCACCGAGGCGGACTGCGCGGGCGTCGACCGGTTCACCCAACTCCGGCAGATCATGTCGCACCGGCTGCTCACCCTGCCGGACGGCGTGAACCCACAGGAGGCGTTCGAGGGACTCGCCGACGGCCACCACCGGCTGGCCCCCGTCGTGGACGCCGGCGGCAACCTCGTGGGCATCCTCACCCGTACGGGCGCCCTGCGCGCCACGGTCTACGAACCCGCGCTGGACGCCCAGGGGCGGCTGCGCGTCGGCGCGGCCGTCGGCATCTCCGGCGACCCGGCCGCCCGCGCCGACAAGCTGCTCGCCGCCGGCGCCGACGTGCTCGTGGTCGACACCGCCCACGGCCACCAGGAGCGCATGCTCGCCGCCGTCGCGGCCGTCCGCGCGCTCAGACCGCCCGTACCCGTGGCCGCCGGCAACGTGGTCACCGCCGAGGGCACCCGCGACCTCGTCGCCGCCGGTGCCGACATCGTGAAGGTCGGCGTCGGCCCCGGCGCCATGTGCACGACCCGCATGATGACCGGGGTCGGCCGCCCGCAGTTCTCCGCCGTCGAGGAGTGCGCCGCGGCGGCGCGCACGCTCGGCAAGCA
>JAEZGP010000614.1 GCA_023437285.1 Actinomycetes bacterium
GCCGATCGGCGCGGCCGGTGAGCGGGGGCCGTCAGTACGTTGGTGAGCTCAGTACGTTTGGTGAGCGGGGCCGTCGGGCTGGGCGGTCAGGCCGTCGGGACGGGGCGGCGCGCGCTGAGCGGGCGGATGTCGGTCCAGTTGGCCTCGACGTAGTCAAGGCACGCCTGGCGGCCATCGGGTCCATGCACGATGTGCCAGCCAGCCGGCACGGCCAAGCTCGCCGGCCACAACGAGTGCTGCTCCTCGTCGTTGACGAGCACCAGAAAGGTGCCGTCGGGGTCATCGAATGGATTCATGGGCCGACGGTAGCCGCGGCTCAGACCAGGGGAATGTCACCTGAAACGAGGACCGGTCAGCAGACCTTGTGCACCCAGCCGAACGGATCGGGACGCGAACCGTACTGGATGCCCAGCAGTTCGTCGCGGATGCGGCCGGTGACCGGGCCGGGTCCGCCGTCCCCGATGAGCCACTCGTCGCGCACGCCACGGACCGTGCCGACCGAGGCCATCACCGCCGCCGTACCGCAGGCGAACGCCTCCGTCATCGTGCCGCGCCGGCACTCGTCGCGCCATTGGTCGACGCGGATGCGGCCCTCCTCCGCCTCGATGCCGAGCTGGGGAGCCAGGGCGAGCACGGAATCCCTGGTGACCCCCGGAAGGAGGGTCCCGGTCAGCGTGGGGGTCATCAACCGGGGGCGGGCACCGTCGGCGCCGTACACGAAGAACAGGTTCATGCCGCCCATCTCCTCGACCCAGGCGTGCTCGGCCGAGTCCAGCCACACCACCTGGTCGCAACCCCGCTCGGCGGCCTGCCGCCCGGCCGCGAAGGCCGCCCCGTAGTTCCCGCCCGCCTTGGCGAAGCCGGTGCCGCCCGGCGCCGCCCGCGTGTACTCCTCACTGAGCCAGACGGCCAACGCCCGCGAGGTACCACCGAAGTAGGCGGCCGCCGGGCACGCGATGACACAGAACAGGTAGCTGTCCGAGGGCTGGCTGAAGCCGAGGCCGTGCTGCGTGGCGATCATCATGGGCCGCAGGTAGAGGCTGTTGCCGATCCCGTCCGGCACCCAGTCCCGGTCCTGGGTGACGAGCAGCTCGACGGCGTGGACGAAGGTCTCCTCGTCGAGTTCCGGCATCGCCATCCGGCGCGCCGACCGGTTGAACCGCGCGGCGTTGGCCTCCGGCCGGAACAGCGCGATCGAGCCGCTGTCCTGCCGGTAGGCCTTCATGCCTTCGAAGATCTGCTGCCCGTAGTGGAACACGCTCGTGGCCGGGTCCAGAGTCAGCGGGCCGTAGGGCTCGACGCGGGCGTCGTGCCAACCGCTGCCGGCTGACCACCGGAGCGTGGCCATGTGGTCGGTGAAGACCTGCCCGAAACCGCGCGACGTGGCCAGTGCCGTGGCGCGTTGGGCCGCCGGCACGGGCGTCCGCGACGGGCGGATCTCGAAGGTGGTCATCTCCGCGTCTCCTCGATCCCGTCGGCCGCGTCTGGCAGCGAGAATAGGTGGCCCGACCGGGGTGTTGATGTCCCCTCTTGCCGGTACCGACCCTGCGCGCACCCGGTGTTGGCACCGAGTCGCCGATTCCGGCGACAGGCTCGCCCCAGCGGTCGCCCGTACCGTCCGTGACATGCGCGAATCGCTGCGGTGCCTGCCGCCACCGGACGGCTTCCGGCCGCCGCCGCGGTCGGCGCCGCGGGCGGGCTAGCGATGGTGGGCATGGACGACGCCATCGCTGTCGTCGGGCTCGCGGCCACCGTGCCGGGGGCCAACGATGCCGAGCAGCTGTGGATCAGCCTGGCCCGCGGCCTGCCGTGCCCCGCGGCCGGGGGTAGCGGGGCCGTCGACGCGTGCGGGTCGTTCCTGGCGGTCGCCCGCGCCGCGATCGAGGACGCCGGGTACGACCCGGCCAGGCTCAACGCGGGTACCGGGGTCTTCGCCTCGGCCCCCTCGTCGGCGCCGGACCGGTCAGCCGACCTCGCCGCCCGTACCGCCGAGGTTCTGGATTTCACCGGACCGCGCGTCACGGTCGCCGCCGACGGTCGCAGCGCGCTGCTGGCGCTGCACCTGGCCCGCCGGTCACTGCTGGCCGGGGAGTGCGCCGCGGCCGTCGTGGGTGGCGTGCTGGTCGACGCCGACCGGTCGGTCGCCGGCGCTGTCGTCGTCAAGCGCCTCGCCGACGCGCTGCGCGGGCACGACCAGGTGCGGGCGGTGATCCTGGCAACCGCCGCCAGCGACAGCGGCCGGCCCGACCCGGCCGCCGTGGCGGTTGCCGCCATGGACCTGGCCGGCGTGCGGCCGGAGGAGATCTCCTACGTGGAGACAGCCGGGCACCGCGGCACCGGGTCGGTCATGGGCAACGTCGGACCGCTCGGTCCGGCCGCCGGCCTGATCGGCCTTATCAAGACGGTGCTCGCGCTGGAGCATGAGCAGTTGCCGGCGAGTCTCGACCCCCCGGCCACCGACCGCCGGCCGGTGCCGACCCCGTCGCGCGGGCAGGACCGGCTCGCGCCATGGCCGCGTGACCCCCAGCGGGTACGGCGGGCCGCGATGCACGCGGTGAGCACCGACGGAGCCAGCGTGCACGTCGTGCTGGCGGAGGCGCCGGCACGAGACCACCCCATGCACGCGGAGCAGCCCCGGGTGGTGGTGTGGTCCGGCGAAACGGTCGCCGCCGAAGCGGCCACCCGCCACCGGCTCGCGTGCTTCTTCGTCCAACGCGGCGAGCAGGTGTTCGCCGACGCCGTGGCGACCCTGCAGCACGGGCGGGCCGGGCACGCGGTTCGCGCCGCGGCGGTGTGCACCGGTTCGTTCGACGCCGCCGCCGTTCTCGGCGCCGTACGCAGCCCGCGGGTGATCACCCCCGGCCGGCCGGTGCGCACGCCGTCACCGGTCACCCTGGTGTTCCGCGCGCACGCCTCGCCGTACGCGGCGCGCAGCCTGTACCGCGACAACCCGGTGTTCGCCCGGCTCCTCGATTCCTGGTTGGACCGGTTGGACGGCCCTGACCTGCCCGTACGGGAGCGCTGGCGGGACGGCGGAGGGGACGTCGACACGGCCCTGCTGTTCGCCGTACAGACCGCGCTGGCGCAGTTGTGGTGCGCGGCCGGGCTCAGGCCCACAGCGCTGCTCGGCGCCGGCATCGGGGAACTCGCCGCGGCCACGGTCGCGGAGGTCTTCGCGCCGGCGGACGCCGCCGACCTGGTACGCGCGGGGGTACGTCACGGTGCCGCCGACGGCCGTCGGCCGGTGGCTGGCAGGTCGCCCGCCATCGCGCTGTACTCGGCGTCGACCGGCCGCGCGGTCACGCCAGCCGAAACGGGTGACCCCGCGTACTGGGCTTCGCGGTTCACCACGTCGGACCGACGCGACGACGCCGGGCCGCTGTCGCTCGACGACGCCGGGCCGCTGTCGCTTGACGACGCCCGGTCGCTGTCGCTCGACGGCGGCGACCGGCTGCTGATCGGCGTCGGGCCGGACGACGCGGACACCGGGTCGTTGCTGACGGCGGCAGCCCGGGTCTGGTCGCAAGGGCATGACATCGACTGGCAGGCCCTCGGCCAGGAGCCGCTCCGGCGGCGGGTGTCGCTGCCCGCGAACCCCGGCGAGTCCCACCCGGGAGCCCGCTCGGCCGACCTGCCCGTCCGGCTGGCCGCGCCGGATCGACCCCTCGCGGCTGCCGGATGGTCCGCCGGGGCGGTGGGGGCCCGGCCCGGCGTTGCCGGCGCGAACGGCGGCGCTGACCGCGGTCCGATCGGGCTCGACCTGCTGACACCGCCCGGTGCCGGACCGACGGTCGTCGCCTTCCCGTACGCCGG
>JAEZGP010000749.1 GCA_023437285.1 Actinomycetes bacterium
TGACAGACGCGCAGCTGCTCGGCTGGGGTGCCACCACGGACGCGCACCACCCGACGACGCCGCGGCCCGACGGGGCCGGCGCCGCCGCGTGCATGCGGCGCGCGCTGGCCGACGCGGGGGTGGCCACGACCGACATCGGCTACCTCAACGCGCACGGCACCAGCACCAAGCTCGGCGACGCGGCCGAGGCGCTGGCGATCCGGACCGTGTTCGGCGCGCACGTGCCGCCGGTCAGCTCCAGCAAGGCGGTGACCGGGCACATGCTCGGCGCGTCCGGCGTCGTCGAGGCCGCCGCGTGCGTCGAGGCGCTGCGCGCGCAGCTGCTGCCCCCCACGCACAACCTCGAGGACCCCGACCCGGCCTGCGAACTCGACCACGTCCGCGCGGTGCCGCGCGCGGCCGCCGTCGAATACGCCATGTCGAACTCGTTCGGGTTCGGCGGCCACAACATCAGCCTCGTGTTCGGCCGCCCGTCCCCCGGCCGGACCCGCCAGCCAGAAGGAGGCGGACGGTGAACATTCACGGCATCGACCACATCGAGATGTACGTCGGCGACGCCCGGCAGACCGCGTACGTGCTGTGCACGGCGTTCGGCTTCCGCGTGCGCGGGCAGGGCGGACCGGAGACCGGCCTGGCCGGACAACGGTCCGTGCTGCTGGGCCAGGGCGACGTCCGGATCCTGGTCACCACGGGCCTGACCGCCGAGCATCCGGCCGCCGAGTACGTGGCCCGCCACGGCGACGGGGTCGCCGTCATCGGGTTCGGCGTCACCGATCTCGCCGAGGCGTACGCGACTGCGCTGGCCGGCGGTGCCACCGGCCTGCGGCCGCCCGCGGAGCACGGCGAGGGCGTGCGCACCGCCGTGGTGTCCGGATTCGGCGACGTGACCCACCGGCTCGTCTCCCGCGCGGGGTCCGCCGACCCGTTCCTGCCCGGCGCGATCGACATGATCGTCCCGGACCCCGACCACGGCGACGACCTGCTGCAGCTCATCGACCACGCGGCCATCTGCCTGCCGGCCGGCGAGCTGGACCCCACGGTCGACTTCTACACCGACGCGTTCGGCTTCGGGGAGATCTTCTCCGAGTACATCGAGGTCGGCGAGCAGGGCATGGAGTCGCGGGTGGTGCAGAGCCCGTCCGGCGGGGTCACGTTCACCCTCATCCAGCCCGACACCAACCGCTCGCGCGGCCAGATCGACGACTTCGTGGCCTGGCACGGCGGGGCGGGCGTACAGCACCTGGCGTTCGCCACCGACGACATCGTGCGGGCCGTGCGGACGTTCGCCGGCCGGGGCGTGGGGTTCTCCCGGCCGCCGGCGAGTTACTACGACGTGCTCAACGATCGCGTCGGCGAGGTCGACGTGCCGCTGGCGCAGCTGCGCGAGGTGGGGGTCCTCGTCGACCGCGACCACTGGGGCCAGCTGTACCAGATCTTCACCCAGTCGCTGCACGTGCGGCGCACGTACTTCGTCGAGCTGATCGAACGGCACGGGGCGCGCACCTTCGGCAGCCGCAACATCCGCGCCCTCTACGAGGCCAAGGAGCGCGAGCTGGCCGCCCAGCGCGAAACGGCCGCTTCCTGACCCGTACCCGCATGTTCTGGAGGAACCACCGATGACCAGCACCGCCATATCCGGACTGACCAGCGCGGACGCCGCGCTGCTGCCGACCGACGAGGAGGTCGCCGCCTACGCGCAACGCGGCTGGTACCTCACCCGCAAGCTGCTCACCGACGACGAGGTCGACGAGCTGGTCGAGGCGAGCGAGAAGTTCTACGCCGGCGCGCGCGACCGGACCCTGCCGAGCCGGCCCAGGCGCCTGGCCTACTGGGAGCCCGAGCACGGGCCGGTGCAGCGGCACAACGACTACATCCACTACGAGTCGGACGCGATCGCCCGCATCCTGCGCAAGCCGATCATCGGCGCGGTCGCGGCCCGGCTGGCGCAGGCCGACGAGATCCGGGTGTTCCAGTCGACCCTGATCCTCAAGCCGCCGCGCCCGGACGAGCCCACCAACGTCGTGCCGTGGCACTTCGACAAGCACTACTGGCAGTCCTCGACGTCGGAGCGGATGCTCACCGCCTTCATCCCAATGCACGACTGCGACGAGGTCATGGGCACCATCACCATGATCGACGGCAGTCACCGGTGGACCGAGATCGGCGCCGACGACACGACCACGCGGCACTTCGCCGAACGGGACAAGAGCGAGCTGGAGGACCTGCTCGCCCGCAACGCCGCGCACAACGGGGCCACCGTCAACAAGATCCCGATGATCATCCCCAAGGGACACATGAGTTTCCACCACTGCCGCACCTACCACGGCAGTGGCCCCAACCGTGGCGCGACGCCCCGCCGGGCGATCTCGCTGCACCTGCAGGACGGCGAGAACGCGTACCGGGCCTTCCCGCTCGCCGACGGCGGCATCGTCGAGTACAACCACGACTCGCTCGTGCGGCGTACCCCCGACGGCCGGCCCGACTACGCCGACCCGGAGTTCTGCCCCGTCATCTACCGCACGCCCGCCTAGGAGGTCCTTCGTGTCTCGCTACGACTGGGGTCAGACGCACCCCGGCATTGAACGGTTGGAGAAGGCCGTGGAGCCGGCCCGCCAACGGGTCATCTCCCACCCCCTCTACGCCAACCTGGACAGCCACCCGGCGATCGTGCGGTTCCTCGAACACCACGTCTACGCCGTGTGGGACTTCATGTCCCTGCTCAAGTCGCTGCAACGCTCGCTGACGTGCGTCGAGGTGCCGTGGGTGCCCACGCCGCTGCCCGCCAGCCGCCGGCTCATCAACGACATCACCCTCGTCGAGGAGTCCGACGAACTGGGCGGCGGCTTCATCAGCCACTTCGAGCTGTACGTGCAGGGCATGGCCCAGGCCGGCGCCGACACCACGCCGATCAACACGTTCATCGAGCTGATCCGGTCGGGCACGCCGGTCGACGCGGCGCTGACGCGCGCCGGGGTCCCCGACCCGTCGGCGTCGTTCGTGCGCAGCACATTCGCGTTCATCTCGACCGCGGCCGTGCACCGGCAGGCCGCCGCGTTCGCCTTCGGCCGCGAGGACCTCATCCCGGACATGTTCAACCAGGTTATCGCCGTCAAGGAGCAGGGCCACGCCCTCGACCTGTTCGTCGACTACCTGGCCCGCCACATCGAGGTCGACGGGGAGCAGCACACGCCCATGGCGATGCAGATGCTCGCCGACCTGTGCGGCGACGACGACACCAAGTGGCAGGAGTGTGTCGACACGGTCAACGACGCGCTGTCCGCGCGGGTGCGGCTGTGGGACGGCATCCTGGCCGCGATCAAGCAGGGTTAGATCGTTGAAGAGTACGACGGTGACCGGGTCCCCCGCGGTGGCGGCGGACCCGGCCGCCCTCTACCGGGTCGTCCGGCTCATCCGGCGGTTCGAGGAGCGGGCGATCGACCTGGTCCGCAGCGGTGACATCGTCGGCGGCATCCACCCGTACATCGGGCAGGAGGCCATCGCGGTGGGCGTGTGCGCCGCGCTGCGGCCCGAGGACCTCATCACCAGTACGCACCGCGGCCACGGGCACGTGCTGGCCAAGGGCGCCGACCCGGCCCGCATGATGGCCGAGCTGACCGGTCGCGTCACCGGCCTCAACCGGGGCCGGGGCGGGTCGCTGCACGCGGCCGCCCTGTCGCTGGGCATCCTCGGCGCCAACGGCATCGTCGGCGCGGGCGGCGCGA
>JAEZGP010000719.1 GCA_023437285.1 Actinomycetes bacterium
GGTTTATCCCCGATGCGACCCCACCGCGCCCACTGAGAACATCTCCCCCGTGGAGATGGTGATGACGTGGCTCGACGGACTACCCCCGCTCGCGATCTACGCGCTCGCCGCCGTCCTCGTCGCCGCCGAAACCGCCCTCATCGTCGGCCTCGTCCTGCCCGGCGAGATCACCCTCGTCGCCGCCGGCTTCCTCGCCTACGCCGGCGTCCTGCGCCCCATCCCCACCGCGATCGTGCTGCTCACCGCCGCCCTCACCGGCGACGCGATCGCCTACGCCGAAGGCCGCCGCCTCGGCCCCCGCCTGCGCGCCGGTCGCCTCGGCCGCTGGGTCGGCGACCACCGCTGGCGCAAGGCGGACGCCCTCTTCGCCCGCCACGGCGGCCGCGCCATCCTCCTCGGCCGCCACGTCGCGTTCGCCCGTACCCTCGTACCGCGCCTCGCCGCCCTGTCCGGCCTGCCCTACCGTCGCCTGTTCCCGTGGAACCTCGCCGGCGTCGCCACCCAGGTCGGCGGCGCGCTGGCGCTGGGCTACCTCGCCGGCACCTCCTACGAACAGCTCGCCCACGTCTTCGGCCGCGCCACCGGCGCCGTACTCCTCCTGCTCCTCATCGTCGGCGCCATGGTCGCCTTCGGCCGCTACCTCGGCCGCCACCCCGACCCCGTCACCGCCTTCGGCGACCGCATCGGCGCCTGGGGCCCCCTGCGCCTGCTCGACCGCGGCTACGACGCCGCGTTCCGGTGGCTCACCGTCCACGTCGGCGTCGGCGGGGCCGTCGCCGTGAGCCTCCTGCTCGGCGTCGGCCTCGTCCTGGGCGTCGGGGCCGCCCTCACCTGGGCCGTCGACGCGCTCGTCGCCACCAGCGGGCTGCCCCTCGTCGACAGCATCATCGCCGACTGGATCGCCGGCCTACGCAACCCCGCGCTCACCGACCCCACCGTGACCCTGCTGTCCGTGCTGCGCGGCACCTACCTCGTCATCGCCACCGGCGTCGTCGGCCTGCTCATCAGCCCGTGGCCCGGCCGGTGGCGCGCCGACGTGCTCGGCGTCCTCGGTACGGTCGGCGCGTTCCTGCCGCTGGTCATCCTCGCCGTCGCCGCCGACTGGGTACGCCCCGGCGCCGGCGGCGAGGCCGGCACCGAGGCCCTGTTCCCCAACCAGGTCACCCTCGTCACCGCCAGCCTCGGCATGGTCGCCTGGCCCATCACCCGCCGCGGCCCCCGCTGGGAGGTACGCGTCGGCGCCTGGGTCACCGCCGCCACCGTCGTCATGCTCGTCAGCGCCGGCCGCGTGTACGTCGGCTGGAACTGGCCCAGCGAGATCCTCGCCTCCACCCTGCTCGGAGCCCTGTGGGTCGTCGTGTTCGCCAGCGCGTGGCGCACCCGTGACCGCGTCTCCGCCGACGACACCGGCACATCGGTCGACCCAGCGACCGACCCAGCGACCGCCAGCTGACCGACCCGTACGGCTGTCTTTGCCGTTGAATGCTTGTCAGTGGTGGCGGTAGCCACCACGTCTATGCCGTCCTAGGACGCTAGGTCATGTCTATTGAGCTGCGCGGACCTGCCGCTCAGGCGCGTCGGATGTTTTGGGTAGGCATGAGGGCATGAGTAGACCCACTCGGGACAAACTGGCAGCGGCACACGGGCGGAGCATCCCCGATGTCATAGCGCCCGACCTCGACGTACTGTTCTGCGGCATCAACCCCGGGCTGTGGTCGGCGGCCACCGGCCACCACTTCGCCCGCCCGGGCAACCGGTTCTGGCCGGCGCTGCACCGCTGCGGGTTCACCCCGCGCCAACTGCGCCCCGATGAGCAGGCCGAGCTGCTCACCTACGGCCTCGGCATCACCAACCTGGTCGCCCGTGGCACGGCCCGCGCCGACGAACTCACCCCCGCCGAACTCGTCGAGGGCGGCCGGACGCTGCGCGACAAGGTGGCAGCCAACCGGCCCGCGTGGCTCGCCGTCGTCGGCGTCACCGCCTACCGCGTCGCGTTCGCCGACCGTACGGCCGCCATCGGCGAGCAACCGGCCACCATCGGCGCCACGCGCGTCTGGGTGCTGCCCAACCCGAGCGGGCTCAACGCCCACTTCACCGTCGACACCCTGGCGGCCGAGTTCGCCCGGCTGCGGGCGGCCGCCACACCCCCTAAGGCGTCCTAGGATGATGGTGGTGGGAAGGTGCCCGGCCGCGGTTGCAGGGTCGGGGCCGCGTGGCCGGGCTCCCACGGGAACAGCCCCGCCCGGTCGTCGTAGCTGAGCTGGAGCACCGGCACCGAGCGTCCCGGCGGGCGGCGGTAGTAACGGTTCGCGCCGAGCACGATCGCCTCGCCGTCCGGGACCACCTCCGGACGCACCCGGTGGGTCCACTCCTCGAACGTCACCAACTCGCCGGGGACGAGCACCTCACCGGCGCGGATCCGCCGGCCCAGCACGTTGATGACGCCGCCGGCCGTCTGCGGCGGGACGCCGAAGATGAGCAGCTCCGGGTGGCCCAGCCCGTGCAGCCCGATCGAGTACGCGTACGCGGGCTGCCCCGTCTTCGCGCAGGGACACTCCGGCGCCACGCACGTGTCGCCCAGCACGTACTGCACGAACCACCCGTGCCGGCGCACCACCGCCGTGACCCGCTCGTCGTAGCCGTCCCACCCGTCCATCGCGCTCCCCCGTCGCCGACGACACCGCCGCCTCCGACGATAGGCATCGATAAAGATCGCGACACTCGGCTGTGGACAACCCGGCCGGCTGTGGACACGTTTGACAAACCCGGTTCAGGCCGCCTCGGCCAGCGCCACCCGCGACGCCGGGCGTACGTCCATCTGCCGCCAGAACCGGCCCACCAGCGGCGCGAGGGTCACCAGCAGGTACGCCCCGCCCGTCGCCAGCAGCCCCAGCCGGGCCCCGTACTCGCCCAGCCAGCCGGCGACCAGTGCGCCCACCGGCATGCCCGCGAAGACCACCGCCGTGGACAACCCCTGCACGCGGGCCATCAGCCGCTGCGGGATGCGCTCGTAGAACACCGCCCCGAGGATCGGGTTCAGCGCCGCCGCGCCCAGGCCCGCGGCAAAGCAGACCACCCCGACGGTCCACGCTCCGGCGTCGAGGGCCAGCACCGCGTACCGCGGCGCGCCACAGACCAGAAAACCCAGGGTGTACGGGGCCCAGCGCGGCAGTTTCGGGGCGAGATAGGTGAACCCGACGTTGCCGAGCACCGCCCCGGCGCCGAACGCTGCCGACACCAGGCCGATGCCCAGGGGCGAGCCGAAGACGTCGCGGGCCCACAGCGGTACCAGCACCGCCGAGAACGCGTGGTCAAGCATGTTGGTCGCCGCGACCATGAGCATCAGGCCCAGGATCAGCCGGTCGGAGCGGACGAACGCCAGCCCGGCCCGCAGCGCGGCGACGTAGCGCTCCCGGGGCGGGGCCTCGCCGGCCTGCGGTGCCACCCGCACCCACGCTCCGACGAGCAGCGCGCACACGCCGAACGACACCGCGTCGACGAGCAGCACGTTGGCCGCGCCGAAGCCGAGCACAAGGACGCCGGCCAGGGGCGCGGCGGCCAGCGAGGCGGCCCGCGACAGGCCGTCGCGGACGCTCACCGCGCGGGTCATCTCCATGCCGGAGGCGGCCACGGCCTGCGGGAAGATGGCGCCGTGCTTGGCGGAGTCGCCGAAGCCGCGCAGCCCGCCCGCGATGAGGACGAGCACGAGCAGCCCGCCGAACGCCAGGTGCCCGGTGTCGGCGAGCAGCGCGATCGCGCCGACGGCGAACAGGCTGGCCGCGTCGGCGACGGCGGACACGAGGCGTCCGCCGAGGCGGTCGATGAGCGGCGCGCCCAGGACGCTGGCCAGCACGTACGGCAGGATCTCGACCGCGGCGACGATGCCGGCCCGCGCGGCGCTGCCGGTGGTGACGAGCACCAGCCAGGGCAGCGCGACCATGGTCATCCGGCTGCCCAGCACGGAGATGGTCTCCGCGACGAACAGGGCGATGAGGGGCCGGCGGTTCATCGCGGTGCCAACCCGACGAAGGGCAGCACCTGGACCTGGGCGAGGACCCGCTCGGCGGCGGCGGGCGCCGCGACGTCCGGCCGGTCGACGCGGTACCGGTTGACGACGTCCTCGAGGTCGCGGACCAGGGCGGCCGACTCCTCGGCGGTGAGCCGCAGGACCCAGTCCGACATGGTGCCGGCGTCGTCCCACTCGCGCGGGCCGGTCACGAAGCCGTCGAGCCACGCGGCGATCCGGTCGGCGTAGAGGGCGGCGATCGTACGCAGGTAGGCCTCCGCCTCCTCGGGCGCCTCGCGGGCGTTGTCGACGTCGAGTTCGGTGGTGCGGTGACAGGCCCGCCACCAGCGTTCGCGGCCGCCGCTGCGGTCGGGGTCCTCCTCGACGAACCCGTGCAGCGCGAGCTGGCGCAGGTGGTAGCTGGTGGCGCCGCTGGATTGGCCGACGCGCTGGGCGAGCTTCGTCGCGGTGGACGGGCCGTCGGCGCGCAGCAGGCCGAGCAGGCGTACGCGCAGCGGATGCGCGACGCCCTTGAGGGTGGTGGCGGTGAGGATGACGCGCTCACTGTCAGGCATACCGCAAAGATATCTTTGCAAAGAATTCTTTGCAACACGGACCCGGCGAAGAGCGGAAGAACACAGGCAGAGGGGGCGACGCGGCGCCGCCGCCACAGGCG
>JAEZGP010000729.1 GCA_023437285.1 Actinomycetes bacterium
GAGTCCACGGTGACCTCGGGGTGCTCGACGCCGGCCAAGGTCTGCGACTCGTACAACGATTTTCCGTCGAGATACACCTCGCCCGTGTGCCAGGTGTTGACCCGGTCGAAAAACCAGTCCCCACCGATGCGCTCGAGGTACGGGTTGCGTGACCCGAACAGGGAGTTCGGCACCGTCGCCACCCAGACCCGGCCGGCCGGGCCCGCGTGCGGACGCCAGTCGGTGATCACCTCAGCACCCGAGATCGTCACCGGCTCGAACAGGCCGTCGGCGCCCAGCGCGGCCTCGTAGGTGATCGGCGCGGCGGCCGTACCGCCGCGCGGCGGGTTCACCCACTCGCGGTACACGCCTTCGTGCACGACGACGGTGTCCCCCGGCTGAGCCAGCGCCGCGGCGGCACCGATCGTGAGCAGGGGGGCCTCGGCGGTCCCGGCGGCGGTGTCGGAACCAGACTTCGCGACGTGCAGCTCCACGCCGGCAACCTTAGCCTCGGGGAACGCTGGAGCGCTGCGGACCATCTCAATCTCCAGCGATCTGCGTGAGCATCAATGCTGCGGCGGAGAACGGCTCGTCCAGCTCCACGGTTACTCGTTCCTCGGTCAGCTTGACCACGATCTCGCGGTGCGAGTAGAGGTCGCTGACCTCGTACTTCCCCGGCGGCAACGCGACCTCGATCGGAGTTCGCGCAGCGCCTGCGAACCGGTGGGCGACCACCAGGATCTGGGCGCCGTCGTGGGACAGCCGCCGGAGCGCCTGCCACCCCTCGGGGTGCCGATAGTTCCTTATCCGCGGTCCGAACCGGTGACTGACACCATTCTTGATCACCGGGACCGCCGACCTGTAGAAGGAGATCGCCCGGGCGACCACAGCCCACTGCTCGTCACTCAGTTCGTGGATCTCGCCCGATAGGCACATTCGGCCGAGCATGGTGGCGGTGAGCGAGTACGCGAGCCGCTGTGGGGAGTCCTGCGTGCGTAGCACCGCCCAGATCTGGTTCTGCCGGGGGAGCAGTGCGCGTTGCACGTTGGCGGCGATGATGGGGATCTCCACGCACTCGTGGGCGTCCGAGAAGGACGACATGCTGGTGAGGGCGAGCATCGAGGGCTCCAGCCGGTGGCCGCCGGAGGCGCAATTCTCGATCACAAGCTCAGGCATCTCCACGCGGATCATCCGGAGGAAGCCCTGGACCGCGGCCATCTGCTGGCGCAACCCCTCACCGAGGGACTCCGCGCCGTCGCACCCGATGCCGATGCTGCTGTTGTAGTCGACTTTGAGATAGCCGAAGCCGTTGGCCTTGAGGAAGTCGATCACCCGCTCTTTGAGGTACCCGATTACGAACGGGTCGCGGAAGTCCCAGAAGCGCCGGTTAGCTACGGTGACGGGGATGCCGTCGCGCTTGAGCAGGTGGTCGGTCAGCGTGAATGACGTGGCCTGGGAGCCGACCGTCTCGAGCTCGAACCAGATGCCGGGGATCATCCCGGCGGACCGGACGTGATCAAGCGACTCGGTCAGCCCGTCGGGGAACGTCCGGCGGTCCAGTTCCCAGTCGCCGTGACTGTTGAACCATTCGGTGCCCTCGGCCTTGTACCAGCCGCTGTCGATGACGAGATACCGGATCCCTGTGCCCGCGATCCGGTCGACGATCGCCCGAAGGCTCTGCGGCGACGGCGAACCCCAGGTGGTGCAGTACTCGTTGAAGATGACGGGCAGATCCTCCTCGACCGCGGGTACATCCAGGAAGAGCTGGTGGTGAGCCGTCAACCGGTGGGCGGCGTCGTCCACGCCGCCCTGCGTGACCGTCAGGTACGCGACGGGGGTACGGAATTCCTCTCCGGGAGCCACGCTCTTCGTCCAGTGGCCCAGCTCGCGGTCTGCCAGCCCGCCCGACAGGTTGAGGGCGGCGTCCGTGCGGCCCAGCTCGATCTGCCACGAGGCCGGGTGGGCAATCTGCACGCCCCAGCAGACGCCGGTGCGGCTGTCTTCGACGAACGCCGTCGGGAAGAACCCGTGCACCGGCCAGGATCCGACCTGGCCGAAGCGAAGGCACCGACCCCAGCTGGCCCAGGCCCGCTCGAGGCCCAGGTCCTCGACGTGATCGGAGACCAGGCGCCCCTCGGCCGACCAGGCGCTGCGCAGCCTGTGCAGGATCAGATCGCCGGCGGCGTCACCTTCGGCGAAGGGTGTCAGACCAGTGAGCGAGAACGACGAGAGCAGCTCCAGCGTCACCGGGACCGGTCCCTCGTTGCGAAGGACGACAAATGAGTCCAGCGCGGCCTCGCCCGAGTGCCACCGCAGGTGGTGTTCGACGAGGCACCCTTGGTGCGTGCGCAGGAGCGTCACCACCGTGACGCCGGCGTCGGTCGTGTCCTCGCGCTGTGACTCGAGGGTGAGCGTGGCGACGGTGCCTCCGTTGCGCAACGAACGACCGGCCGAACCGCCCGGGTACGCGTCACCGACGGTCTTGATCTGCACGAGCGAGTCGATGGCAGACGACTTCTCGGCGACCTGGCCCGCCATTGCGGCCGGAAAGAGCATCATTCCCACGGGCCCGCCCGGCCCAGGCCGCACGTAGCGGGCGATCGTGTCGCCGAGGACGTAGTCCTTCAGGACAGCCACAGCTACTCCTCCGGGCAGGATTGTCGGACCCGGACCCACCTTCGATGGGGCGGGGTCCTGACTGGACGGCTGTCCGCGTCTGCGGTCACCCCTTGACGGAGCCGAGCAGTACGCCCGACACGAAGTGCCGCTGGACGAACGGGTAGATGAACAGAATCGGGATGATCGCCAGGATCATCGCCACGGCCTGGATGTTGGGGGAGATGGCGGCAGAGGTCGTGCCGGCGGCGGCGGCGCTCTCGCTGGTGGTGGTCGACGCGCCCGCGATGAGGTTGCGCAGGAAGAGCGACAGCGGGAAGAGGTCGTTCTTGTCGAGGTAGAGGAACGCGGTGAACCAGTCATTCCAGTAGCTGACCGCGTAGAACAGGATCATTGTCGCCAGGATGGCCTTCGACAGCGGCAGCACGATCCGGATGAAGATGCCGAACGGACCGAGCCCGTCGATCTGGGCGGCCTCCTCGAGATCGTGGGGGAGGTTCTCGAAGAACGACTTCATGACCAGAAGGTTGAAGACGGACAGCGCCGGGGGCAGCACGACCGCCCAGATCGTGTTCTTCAGACCGAGCGAGGAGATCAGGACGTAGTTCGGGATGATGCCGCCGTTGAAGAACAAGGTGAACACGGCGAGGCCGATGAGGAGGTTGCGCCCGCGCAGGTGCCGCTTGGAGATCACGTAGGCGAAGGTGGTGGTGAGCACCATCGCGATGGCGGTACCCACGACGGTGTAGAGCACGGTGTTGCCGTAACTGGTCCAGAAGCGGCCGTCCTGCATCACCGCCTCGTAGGTGTGGACATTGAACCCGACGGGGACCGCGTTGACCATGCCCGCCTTGATGGCACCGGCGCTGGAGAACGACTGCGCGAGCAGCGTGATGAACGGGTAGAGCGTCAGCGCGCAGATCACCACCAGGGCCGTCGTGTTCAGGACGGTGAACACCTTGTACCCGCGCGTGTCGTGCGGACCGACCGGCTTTCCGGCATCCGCCGGCTTATCCGTCAGCATGGGGTTCGTCGTCATCACCACAGGCTTGTTCCCACCATACGGCGCGAAAGGAGGTTCGCGGAAAGAACCATGACGAGGCCGATGCAGGCCTGGAAGAGGCCGATCGCCGCGGCATAGCTGAGGTTGTTGGACAGCAGGCCGACCCGGTACAGGTAGGTCGAGATGACGTCGGCCGTTTCATAGGTCAGCGGCGTGTACAGCAGCAGGACCTTCTCGAAGCCGACGTTGAGGAACATCCCGATGTTGAGGATCAAAAGCGTGATCATGGTGGGGCGGATGCCGGGAAGGGTGACGTGCCACGTCTGTCGCCACAGGTTGGCGCCGTCTATTCGCGCGGCCTCGTACAGCGAGGAGTCCACCGTGGTCAGGGCGGCCAGGTAGAGGATCGTGCCCCAGCCCACCGTCTGCCAGACCTCGGACCCGACATAGATGGTGCGGAACCACTCCGCGCGGGCCAGGAAGGAGACCGGGTCGCCGCCGAACGCCTGGACGATCTGGTTGACGGTGCCCTGCAGCGACAACAACTGCATGAGCATGCCCGCCACGATCACGACCGACAGGAAGTGCGGCAGGTACGTGATCGACTGTACGAGCTTCTTGAACCTTCTGACCCGTACCTCGTTGAGCATGAGGGCCAGCACGATCGGCAGCGGGAACGTGAAGAGCAGGGTCAGGCCGCCGAGGATGGCCGTGTTCGAGAAGACGTGCCAGAACGTCGGGTCGCTGATGAACATCTTCACGTAGCGCAGCCCGACCCAGTACTCGCCGAACATGCTCCCGCCTGGGCGGAAGCGCCGGAACGCGATGACGTTGCCCAGCATCGGCGCGTACCGGAACACCAGCAGGAACAAGACCGGCAGCACGGCCATCAGGTAGAGCACGCCGTCGCGGCGCAGTGCCACGGGCCACGGAACCTTCTTCGCGGGCGCGCTCCGACGGAGCCGGAAGCGTGAGCTCGTGGATCGGGCCGGTTCCGTCCGGGTCTCTGGAGGGCTCTCCGTCCTGCCGACGACCAGCACGTCCTCGGCGCCCTCGTCTTTGATCTTAATGTACCATCCTCAAGAGGCGGGGGTGCGCGGGGGGGGGGGGGGGGGGGGGGGCGGCGGGGGC
>JAEZGP010000326.1 GCA_023437285.1 Actinomycetes bacterium
TCGGGCGTCAAGGTGGCGTTGTGCGCCGAGCAGGTGCCCTGCGGCGCGGCGGCCAGGAAGGCCCTCGACGCCGCCGGCGTGTCACTGACGCCGGTGACCCTGGAACGCGACGTCAAGGCGGCCCTGGCGAAGGTACGCCTTGGTGAGGTGGACGCCGCCCTGGTCTACCGGACCGACGCCAGGGCGGCCGCGGCCGACGTGGACGGCGTCGAGTTTTCGGAATCCGCGGGGGCCGTCAACGACTACCCGATCGCGACGCTGAAGGACGCGCCGAACGCAGCGGGCGGGCAGGCGTTCGTCGACTTTGTACGGTCGACCCAGGGCCTCGCCGCGCTGACCGCGGCCGGCTTCCAGGCGCCCTGACCCGGCAGCGGCCGACAAGACCGCACCCCTACGCCGGCGGCGGGCCGGAACTCTCGCGCGCGACGACGGTCGCGTCCACCCGCTCGATGCGCGTGGGATGGATCGCGCTGCCCGACAGGGCCATGCTCATCGCGCGGGCGCCCATCTCGGTGAGCGGCAGCCGTACGGTCGTCAGCGTCGGGGTGACGTCGCTGGCGACCGGCATGTCGTCGAAGCCGACGACGGAGACCTGGCCCGGCACGGCGATGCGGTGCCCGCGCAGCCAGGCGAGCGCGCCGACGGCCATGGAGTCGTTGAGCGCCACGATGGCCGTCACCTCGGGCGAGTCGTGCAGCAGGTGCGCCGTCGCCGTGGCGCCGCCGTCGCGGCTGAAGTCGGAATGCACGACCCGGCGGGCGGGCAGCGTGCGGCCGTGGTCCTTGGCGGCGCGGCGGATGCCGGCGAGCCGGTCGGTCGTGGTGGTGAGGAACTTGGGGCCGGCGATCACCCCGAGGTGCTTGTGACCCTGCTCGTAGAGGTGCTCGGCGATGAGCCGGCCGCCCTCCTCGTTGGCGGGCAGGACGGCGTCGCCGACGTGCTCGTGCCGGCCGATCACGGAGACGTGCCCGCCGGACTGCTGGTACGCGCGCAGTTTGGCGTTGATCTCCTTGGTGAACGTCGCGTCGTGGTAGCCGGAGCCGGCCAGCACGATGGCGGCGACCTGCTGGGCGCGCAGCAGCTCAACGTACTCCAGTTCGCGGGCCGGGTCGCGGTAGCTGTTGCAGATGACCAGGAGCCGGCCGTGCTCGGTGGCGACCCGCTGCAGGCCGCGGGTGATCTCGGCGAAGTACGGGTCGGAGACGTCGTGCACGATCACGCCCACCGCGATGCGGTGCGACCGGGCCAGGCCCTGGGCGTGCGCGTTCGGCACGTACCGCAGGTCCTCGACGGCGCGCAGCACGCGGGCACGCAGCTCCTCGGCGACCGGCTTGGTGCTGCCGTTGATCACCCGGGACGCGGTCGCGGGTGAAACCTTGGCCCGCCGGGCGACGTCGGCGAGCGTCACCGCCCCGCGCGCCAGGCCACCGCGCGCGGCCGCCTCCCCGGGCGGGCCCGCATCCGGCTGAGCACCGTCAATGCTCCGCGCGACGCGACGTGTGGTCCCCATGGGCGTGCAGCGTACCGGGTGCGGATGGCGGGTATGCCCTTGCCGCGCGACAGCCGGACCGCCTAGGCTGGGGAAAGCGCTTTCCGTCGTAGCGGCGCCGCACCCAGGACAACCAGGGCCGCCGGCGGCAGCAGGACAACCGACCAGAGGACGGCTCCATGAATCGCAGGTCTATCGGCATCGTGGTCAACGGCGTCACCGGACGCATGGGCTACCGCCAGCATCTGGTGCGCTCGTTGCTCGCCATCCGCGAGCAGGGTGGCCTGCCGTTGCGCGACGGCAGCCGGCTGTGGCCGGAGCCGGTACTCGTGGGCCGCAGCGAGGCAAAGCTGGCCGAGATCGCCGCCCGGCACGGCCTCACCGATTGGACCACGGACCTGTCGGCGGCGCTGGCCCGCGACGACGTGGAGATCTACTTCGACGCCCAGGTGACCTCCCAGCGGGAGAAGGCCCTCCGCGCCGCCATCGACGCCGGCAAGCACATCTACACGGAGAAGCCGACCGCCGAGGGCCTCGCCGCCGCCGTCGACCTCGCCCGGACCGCCGACGCGGCCGGCATCAAGCACGGCGTCGTGCAGGACAAGCTGTTCCTGCCCGGGCTACGCAAGCTCGACCGGCTCGTCCGGGGCGGCTTCTTCGGCCGCGTCCTGTCCGTCCGCGGCGAGTTCGGTTACTGGGTCTTCGAGGGCGACTGGCAGGCCGCGCAGCGTCCGTCGTGGAACTACCGGGCCGCGGACGGCGGCGGCATCGTCACCGACATGTTCCCGCACTGGCACTACGTGCTCGAACAGATCTTCGGCCGGGTCACCGCCGTGACGGCGCACGTCGCCACCCACATTCCGCACCGCGTCGACGAGCAGGGCGAGCGGTACGCCGCCACCGCCGACGACGCCGCGTACGGCATCTTCGAGGTCGCCGGGCCGGACGGGCCGATCGTCGCCCAGATCAACTCGTCGTGGGCCGTGCGGGTCTACCGGGACGAACTGGTCGAGTTCCAGGTCGACGGCACCGAGGGCAGCGCCGTCGCCGGCCTGCGCACCTGCCGCGTCCAGCACCGGGCGGCCACCCCGAAGCCCGTCTGGAACCCCGACCTGCCGGCCACCGAGGACTTCCGCTCGCAGTGGCAGGTCGTGCCCGACAACGACGAGTTCGACAACGGGTTCAAGGCGCAGTGGGA
>JAEZGP010000148.1 GCA_023437285.1 Actinomycetes bacterium
GGGGGGCCCCCCCGCCCGCGGCCCCCCGGACCCCGGTCAGGGGGTGAAGGGCCCCCGCCAGACATAGCTGTAGCTGTTCTTCCAGATGACCCAGTACGTTACGACAGGGTTGGACGTGGTGCCGACAAAGGCGGCGCTGCACCCGGAGGTGGAGCCGTTGGCGTCGTCGATGTAGCCGGTCGACTCGTTCTTGAGGCGGTAGTGCGTGCGGAAGCCGTAGCCGTCGGCGTACGTGTCGCAGGCGTACACGCGGGTGTGGTTGTTCGTCACGCCCCCGTACCCGCAGCGCGCCGTTCCGCTGCTGCCGCACGTGTTCACCGCGGCGGACGTGTCGTGCGCGGACGCGCTCTGTGCCCCCACGAACGGCAGGCCGAGCACGACGGTGAGGCTGAGGAGAACCGTAACCAGACGTCGGACCATAAACCCCTCCCCTGTGTAACGGGCGAACCACGAAGTGTAATTGCAATATGCATAGGCCTCAATGCATCCCGCCGCCGGCGATGGCCTGTCTTGCGCGCGTCCCGTCGCGCCGGCGCCGACGTGACGCACGGCATATGAGCTGCCGTGATGACCGCCCGTCACTACGTTGGAGGGCATGGAACCGGCAACCGAGGAACAGATCCGTGCCGCCATGGCGAACTGCTCCCGTGGCGAGGCCGCCGATCTCGTCCTTCCCGATCTCAAGAGGACCGACTGGACCGAGCTTGACTACCTCGGCTGGCGCGACCCGCGCTCGCGGCTGCGCGGCTGCCTGGTCCACTGGCGCGACGACCGGCTCATCGGCGTGGTGCTGCGGGCGCCCGACTCCGGCGTGCGCCGCCCGGCCGCGATGTGCCTGCTCTGCGAGACGGTGCGGCAGTCCAACGAGATCGCGCTGTTCACCGCCCGCAAGGCGGGTGCGGCCGGCCGGCGGGGCGACAGCGTCGGCACCTACATCTGCGCCGACCTCAACTGTTCCGCGCAGGTGCGCACCACGTCCCCCGGCCGCGCCGCGCCGGACGAGGCCGTCGTCATCCTCAGGTCCGCGGCGCTGATGACCAAGGTGTACGGCTTCACCGCCGCCGTCCTGGGCGAGGCCGCCGGGGGGTGAGCCTTAAGCTACGCAAATGATCATTTTGCTCCACACGTCCAAGACGATGCGTGACGAGCCGCCCGCCGACGGATGGTCGTCGGACGGGCGGCTCGGCACGCCGGCGCTCGTGGAGCGGGCTCAGCGTCTGGTCGCCGCCGTGCGCGACCTGACGCCCGCCCAGCTCGCCTCGGCGATGAAGGTGTCGCTGCCGCTGGCCGACCGGACGTACGAGACGTTCGCCGCCTGGACCACGCAGCCGGGCCGGCTCATGCCCGCGGCCGAGAGCTTCCTCGGCGACATCTACAGCGGACTTCAGGTCGCCTCCTGGTCGGCGGCCGACCGCCGGTACGCGTCGGCTCACCTGCGCATCCTGTCCGGGCTCTACGGCGTGCTCCGCCCGTTCGACGGCATCAGCCCGTACCGGTTGGAGATGGGCTACCGGCTGCCCGTGATCGGCAGCCTCTACTCCTACTGGGGTTCGGCCGTCGCCGCGCAGTTGCCGTCCCGAGGCCCGATCGTCAACCTCGCCGCCAACGAGTACAGCAAGGTGGTCCTGCCCTTCGTCGACGCGGCGCGCGTGGTGACGCCGAGGTTCCTCACGGTGGACCCCGCGTCCGGGGAGCCCAGGTTCGTCGCGGTGCACGCCAAGATCGCCCGTGGCGCGTTCGCGCGGTGGCTGGTCACCTCGGGCGGGACCGCGTCGCTGACGGACTTCGCCGACCTGGGCTACCGCCTCGACCCGGCGCGCGGTACGGACCGCGAGCCGTGCTTCGTGTGCGCCGAGTTCGCCGGCAAGGGCCTCAGCGTCCGCCTCACGTAACCGAGGTTTCCGGACCCGGCCCGCTCACCCGTGCCGTCGCCCCGCCGGCCGGTCCAACGTCGCCCGCCCGGGCCGGTCCGACGTCGCCCGCCCGGGCCGGCATGACGTCGCCCGCCCGGGCCAGGAACAGGTCGCGTTCCCGGGCGTTGCGGGTCAGGGCGGCGGCCCGCGCGAACTCCTCGCGCGCCTCGGCCACCCGGCCCAGCTTCTCCAGCAGGTCCCCGCGTACGGCCGGCAGCAGGGCGTACCCGGGCAGGTCCAGGCCGTCCACGATCGCCAGCGCGGCCGCCGGACCCGACGCGTGCCCGACGGCCACCGCCGGGTTGAGCTCCACGACCGGCGACGGCGACACCATGGCCAGCACCGCGTAGAGGGCCGCGATCCGCTCCCAGTCGGTGTCGGCCGGCGACGCGGCCCGCGCGTGGCACGCGGCGATGGCCGCCTGCAGCGCGTACGGGCCGAAGGTTGCACCCGCGCGGTCGAGCGCGGCCAGTCCGCGCCGGATCAGGAGCCGGTCCCAGCGCCGCCGGTCCTGGACCTGCAGCAGGATCGGCGCGCCGTCGGGCCCGATCCGCGCCGGCAGGCGGGAGGCCTGCAGCTCCATGAGGGCCACCAGGCCGTGCACCTCGGGTTCGGCGGGGGCGAGGCCGGCCAGCACGCGGCCGAGGCGCAGGGCCTCGCCGCACAGCGCCGGGCGGGTCCAGTCCTCGCCGGACGTCGCGGCGTACCCCTCATTGAAAATGAGGTAGACGACCTCGAGCACGGACGCGAGGCGGTTGGACGCCTCCGCCGGCGGCGGTAGCTCGATGGGGATCCGGCGCGCCGCCAGGGTGCGCTTGGCGCGCAGGATGCGCTGGCTGACGGTGGCCTCGCTGGCCAGGTACGAGCGGGCGATCTCCTCGGTGCTCAGCCCGCCCACCAGCCGCAGCGTGAGCGCCACCCGCGACTCGACGGACAGCACCGGGTGACACGTGGTGAAGATGAGCCGCAGCAGGTCGTCGCCCACGTAGTCGTCCATGTCGGCCGCCAGGTCGCGATCCTCCACATCGGACACCGTCCGGCCGACCTCGGCGAGCTTGGCGGCGTAGGTCGACTGGCGCCGCAGCAGGTCGATCGCCCGGTGCTTGGCCGTGGCCATGAGCCACGACGCCGGATGCGCCGGCACGCCGGTCACCGGCCACTGTTCGAGCGCGATGACCAGCGTGTCCTGGGCCAGTTCCTCCGCCAGGCCCACGTCGCGGACGAGGCGGGCCAGCGTGGCGACGATCCGGGCGTACTCCATGCGCCAGACCGTCTCCAGCGCCGCGCGGGGGTCGGGTTCCGTCATGGCGTCAGTAGACCTTGAGGACCTCGGACTCGCCCTCCCAGCCGGGCCACAGGTCCCGGTGCAGGGCCAGGAACCGCGACGCCCACTCGACGGCCTCCTCCTTGGAGCGGACCTCGTAGATGGCGTAGCTGATCGTCTCCTTCGCCTCGGTGAACGGCCCGTCGGTGACGCTCAGCGCCCCACCGAAGAGCCCGACCCGGGCGCCGCTCGCGCTCGGCTCCAGCCCGGCCGTGTCCAGCAGCGCGCCGGACGCGGCGGCCTCGGCTCCCAGGTTCATGATCGCCTCCATCAGCCCGGCGGGCGGCGGGCCGGCCGGACGCTCGGCCTTGAGCAGCATGAGGTAGCGCATGTTTCAGACTCCTTCGGTGCGGTAGTAGACGGTGCTGACGACGGCGAGCCACGCCCAGGCGAGGACGACGGCGGCGAGGAAGGCGAGGGTGGTGGGGCCGTGCGAACCGCTCGCGATGCCCACGAACGCGCCCAGGAACAGCACCCCGGTCGCGCGGGAGAACCACGCCAGGCCCGGACGTCCCGCCCGCGCGAAGCGCCGGCCGAACACGAGGCACGCGGCGATCAGGCACAGGAAGCCCACCGCGCCGATCATGAAGTGCAGCATGCCGTGCCAGGTCAAGGCCCCCACCTCGGGGGTGCCGGCGGGGAAGCCCAGGGCGGGGTCGGCCCGGAAGATCCCGGCGCCCACCAGGCTCGCGCCGTAGCCGCCGATCAGCCACGGCGCCCACGAGCGGCCGATGGCCCGGCGCAGCCCGACCGCGGCGGCCACGGTCATCAGCCCGGCCAGGATGAAGTTCGCGATCTGGACCCAGCCGAACGGGCCGTTCGCGAGCAGGCTCCACGCGTGCTTGTCGAGCGAGAAGCCGTCGCGGGTGAGCGCCTGAGCGATGCCCACCACGACGTAGAACGGTCCAGCGAGGACGCCGTAGCCGAGCAGCGACCGCGTGACGCGGGCGGCGGGGGTGCAGGTGGTCGACATGGTGACAACTCCTTGGTTCGAGGTCTCTACTGACTCCTCGAACGGCCCGCCGCCGATCCGACAAAGCCTTTCAAGATTTTTTGGGTACGCCCTACCGCGTGATCGTCGTGCGTCTAGGGTCGAGGTGACGGGCTAGGGGGATAGCCATGAGTCACAACCAGTTCGGATTCGTCGTGGGATTCGCCGTCGTCGCCCTGTGGGCGGCGGCCGGGTTCCTTGTCATGGTGGCCGCCGTTTTCGCCGGTCTGATCGGTCTCGCCGTCGCGATGGCGCTGGCGGGCGAGCTCGACGTGGGCGAGTGGGCGCACAAGTTGTCGATCCGGCAGCGGTGACGAGCGGGGGAGTGAACGGACATGACCGAGACAGCTGAGAAGAAGTCCGACCAACAGCAGCAGTCCAAGGGCGAGGTCGAGCGGGCCCGCGGCACGGCGGTGGCGCGCTCCAGCGGCGCGTCGCTGGTCACGGAGGGCGGGCGGACGCAGATCGCCGACGCCGTCGTCGCCAAGATCGCTGGGCTGGCCGCGCGGTCCATTCCGGGCGTGCATTCCATGGGTACCGGCATGGCCCGCCGCATCGGCCAGATCAAGTCACTCGTACCCGGCAGCAGCGGGCCCGCCTCAGGCGCGACCCAGGGGGTCGCGGTCGAGGTCGGCGAGCGGCAGGCCGCGATCGATCTGGACATCGTCACCTGGTACGGCCAGAGCATCGTCGACGTCAGCGACGCCGTACGCCAGGCCGTCTCCGGCCAGGTGGAGGGCATGACCGGCCTGGAGGTCGTCGAGGTCAACATCAGCGTCGACGACATCTACGTCGAGTCCGAGGGCGACGAAGAGCAGTCGCAGCAGCGGGTCAAATGACCACGCGGGCACCCATGCGCCGCGAGGACCTGGTCCGCGCGATCGCTGACGCCGTCCAGCACGTGCCGGGGGTGGCCCGGCTACACCCGGGCACCATTGTGGAGGCGGCGACCTATTACGCGGGCGGCAAGGTCGTCGGGGTACGCCTGGCCGACCCCGTTGAGATCCACATCGAGGCCGATCGCGTACCGCTGCCGCCCGTGACGGCTAAGGTTGTCGAGGCGGCGCGGAACGTTCTCGCGGCGGCGGGCGACGACCGGCAGGTCATCGTCGTCGTCGACGAGGTGGCCGAGGCGGCGCTGGAGCGCCGACAACCCTGACGGAGGGTGTGCCATGCGTACGGCGAACCGGATCGGCGCGCTGCTACTGGGCCTCGTGCTGCTCGCCGGCGGGCTCCTCGTGGCGGTCGAGGCCGTGTCGGTCGCGACGCGCGGCGAGGGGTGGCCACTGCCCCTGCACGGCCTGTACGACACCCTGACCACCACGACGGCGGGGGACCGCAGCTTCCTCATCGTGTCCATCGCGGTCGGCGTGGTCGGCCTGATCATCTTCGTGTCGCAGGTGCGGCCGTGGGCGCCGAACCTGGTCGCCGTCAACACGGGCCGCTCCGACGAGACCTGGTGGATGGCCCGCCGCTCCGTCGAACGGCGGGTCGCCTCGGCGGCCGACGACGTCACCGGCGTCCGGCAGACCAGGGCCCACGTGCGCGGCGACCGGCGGCATTGGCGGGTCGCGGTGGCCGGTCACGGACCGACCGATCAACGCGACGCCGTGACAGAGGCCGTCCGGCGCGAGCTGGGACGCCTCGACGCGCCGGCCGACACGGCCGTCACCGTCCGGCTGCGACCGGGGAGGGTGGCATGAACGCGGCCAACCGGGCACTGTGGATCATCGTGTCGCTGCTGCTCATCGGCCTGGGGGTCCTCGGCGTCCTGGCGCACTACGGCCGGCTGCCGGGCACCGACCCCGGCTTGGCGCTGCTGTCGCCGGACGTGCGCGACTGGTGGAACTCGTGGGACGTCTGGGCGACCGTCGCGGCGGTCGCGGTGGGCCTGCTACTGGCCGTACTCGGGGTGATGCTGATGCGCGCACAGTTGCGCCGGCGCGGCCGCGCCGACATGCCGGACCTGAAGGTGACCCCGGATCGGGCCGCAC
>JAEZGP010000156.1 GCA_023437285.1 Actinomycetes bacterium
GGCGTGGGCGAGCCGGTCGGCGTCCCACGCGGCGCGCCGGCGCCACACGGGCAGCGCCGACTGGACGAGCACCTCGTGGCCGTGCCAGCGGCCCGCGTGCCGCACGGCGGGCACCTGCACCTCGCCGAGCGGCAGGGCGGCCAACCGGGTCAGCGCCTGGGTCTCGCGGCGGACCAGGTCGCGGGTGAGCGGGCCCACGCCCAGCTTGGCGAAGCCGATCGTTGTCCCGTCGGGGGCGAGCAGTTGCAGGACCGGCTTGCGGTTGGCGCGGGCGGGGCCGATGTGGACGCTCAGCCGCAGGCCGGCGCCGAGCGCGCCGCACAGGTACGTCTCGATCGTGTCCGGGCCGGCGCTGACCCGCACCCGCGAGCGCAGCAACAGCCGCGACGTGCCGGTCCGCAGGGAGGCGACCACCGCGTCGCGTTTGAGGCGGGCCAGCCGCGCGTGCGGGTGGGCGTAGCGGCGCACGGCGGCGGCCGCGATCCGCCGGTCGTCGGCGGGTACGAGCAGGCGCGGGCGGCGGTGGTCGGGAATGACGAGGAACTCGGTGACCCCCTGCCGGCCGCCGGCCGGGTAGAGCAGGTCGAGCACCTCGTCGAGGTACTGGGCCCGCAGCGCGGCGTCGTCGCTCAGCCGTACGGAACTCATCGGCGCCCCAGCGCGTTGCGCCACAGCAGGCCGTAGCCGAGAAACAGGAACGCCAGGGGCGTGACCAGCGAGTTGTACCAGAGCATCGCCGCGAACGACGCGACCAGCGCGGCGCAGCCGGCGATGCCGATCGCGGAGTCGTCGCGGCGGAACCGCCACAGCCCGTACCCGAAAAAGACCACGTAGCCGACTGTGCCGACCAGGCCGTGCGCGAACAGCAACTGCCAGAGCTGGCCGTTGCCGCCGACGGTGAAGTTGCCGCAGCGCGGGCAGTCGGGGCTCTCGCCGACCGTGATGGAGGTGCGTCCGCCGACGGTGTCGCGCGTGGTGCCGAAGCCGATCAGCGGCGACTCGGCCAGGCCGTCGAGCGCGCGGTTGACGAGGAACAGGCGGACCGCGTTCGATCGCCCGTACTCGAGCCTTTGGCTGACCAGGTCGCCGAGCGGGGTCGCGCCGACCAGGGCGACCACCGCGAGCGTCGCGACCAGCACCCGCATCGCCAAGCGCCGCCGCCGGCGCACCAGCCGGACCGTCACGTACGCGACGGTGACCGCCAGGCCCAGCCACAGTCCGCGGTTGAGCGAGTGGATCACCGGGATCACCGCGATCGTGAGGACCAGCGCTCCGGCCGCCTTGGCCAGCGGGGTGCGGGCCAGCGGCCAGCAGGCCACGACGAACCACCCGACCAGCAGGCACAGGTTGTTGCCCCAGGTATTGGTGTAGCCCCACGGCGCGGCGGGCCGGGCCGACTCATGCCCCAGCACATTCATGATCTGCGCGGCGGAGGGGTGCACGAGCGACCGGACGAACCCCTCGGCGCGCAGGTCGGCCGGCAGCAGGCGCTCGACCGGCGAGGTGAACTCGAAGCCGCCCGCCGCCACCCCCAGCAGGCCGCCGCCGACGGTCAGCACGAACAGCCAGGCCAGCAGCCGCACGAGCGCGGCCTGCTTCACCTTCGCGACCGACAGGTTGCCCACGTACAGCAGCAGGACGGTGAGCGCGAGGTACATGCCGAACCGGAACGCGACCGCCGAGACGGCGGTCTGCGCGGCCCGGTCGACGGTGCCGCTGGCCGCCGAACCCATGGCGGCGGCGCTGACGGCGACGGCGGCGAGGAACAGCAGCCACCAGCCGAACCCGGGCGGCACCCGCACCTTTTCGCCCCGGATCAGGCGGCGCAGCAGGATCAGGCCCATCGGCACGGCGGCGACCGCGAAGATCAGTACCCCGAGCCCCAGGGCCCACCACAGCGGATACAGCGCGCACAGGCCGACGACGGGCCAGCCGTGGCGGATCAGGTCTCCGACCCGGGAGGCGTCCGCCTCGGCCGCCGGCGCGACGGTCGGGGCAGGGGGGTCGGTGACCGCCGCGCGATGGGCCGCGCCGACAAGACTGCGGGTACGCGGCGGCGCCGTCATCGGTTCTGGCGGGGCGCGTCGTCGCCGCGCGTACCCGTGGCGGTGTGCGTGCCCGTGGACAGCGGTAGATCGCCGGTCGAGGTCGGGTCGTCGTCCCACAGGTCGACCACGACGGTCGGGTCGTCGGCGGGTACGAGGTGCGCCGGCGCCTGATGCGGCGCGGTGGCGCGGACCGGCGGTTTCACCGGCGGCTTGACCGGCGGCTTGACCGGCGGCAGCAGCACCCCGCCGAGCAACGGGGTACCCACCCTCGCGAACTGCTGCGCGGCGTCGGTGACCTCGGCGACCCGCGACGTGCCGCGCTCGGCGGTGATGATGCCCGCGTCGGCCAGCCCGGCGAGGCTCTGCGCGTCGGCGCTCGACGCCGTCGACGGGGCGTCGATGACGACGTACTCCGTCTGATCGCACAGCGCGGTGAGCACCGTGCGGACGTCCTCGCCCTGCAACAGGCCGGCGGCGGTGGCGGTGCCGCCCGTGGTGATGACGCTGAGCCGGGAGTTGCGCTGGCTGGGCTGCAGGGCACTGGTCAGGGTGGCCCGGCCGGCGAGGACGTCGGTGAAGCCGGGGCCGTCGGCGACGTGGAACAGGGCGCTCAGCGGCGTGGTGGGCGTACCCAGGTCGGGAGCGTGCGCGCTGACCAGCACGACCTCGCTGCCCGCGCGGGCGAGCGCGTCGGCCAGGTTCGCGGCGACCAGGGTGGACCCCACGCCGGGGTGCGCGTTGCTGACCACGATGACCTGGTCGTCCGGCGTGAGCGTGGCCAGCACCTCGTTGCGCAGCCGGTTGAACACCCGGCCGCCGGGGGTGTGCGGGGCGCACAGTTCGGTGGCGCTGAGGTCCAGCCGGTCGTCGAGCGTCGCGAGCAGCGGTACGCCGGCCCGGCGCGGCAGGTCGGAACCCTGCCGTACGCGTCCGTCGAAGCGCTGCCGGCAGATGGCGATGAACAGGCCGAGCAGGAGCCCGAGGACGGCGCCGCTGCCCAGGTAGAGCGGCACGTCGGGCTTGGTGGGGCGGCCCGGCAGCGCGGCGTCGGTGATGATCTGGCCGCCGTCGGCGGTCATCACGCTGAACTGGTTGAGCCGGTTGCTCATGTTGTTGATCTGGGCGATCAGCGTGGCCTTGCGGGAACGCAGGTCGGTCATCTCCGCCGAGCCCCGCTCCGCCTCGGAGATCTTGCGGTTGTTGGTGGCGAGCTGGCTGTTCAGCGCCTTGATCTTCGATTCGAGGGAGGCCATCTGGTCGTCGATCTCCTGCTGTGCCCGCTGCTGGCGACGGTGCAGGTACGCCTGGGCGAACGCGTGCGAGCCGGCCTGCGCGGCCACGGCGGTCCCGGCGTGGAACCGGATGCGCAGCACGGCCGTGTTCGGCGGCACGTCGACGCTGACGGCGCCCGCCAGCCGCTGCGGCGATGTAGAGCCGCGCAGCAGGGTGGCCGCCTCGTTGGCCACGCCGCTGGACCGCACGAGCTGCGCCTCGGTGTCCAGGTTGATCTCGGCCCGGGTCCGCCCGCCCACGACGTTCGCGTCGAGGCTGGCCACGGGCTGCACCAGCACCGCCGTGGTCGAGGCAAAAACTCTCGGGGTACCCGCGGCGAGCGCGGCCGCTCCGGTGACGCCGACCAGCAGGGCGCTCACCACGGTCAGCCAGTGACGTCTGGCCATCGCGAGGTAATCGTTGAGGTCGGCGGCGGGACGGGCGCTCTCCATGGGCACGCACCTTTCCGGGCTGAGCGGGTACGGGGACGCGACGGCCCCGACCGGGCGCCTTGGCCACGAAGCGTGGCCGCCCAGAGAGGTAAACGGAGGGATGTTCCCGACGTAACGGACTTAGCGGCTAGGTTGCGCGCTGATCCAGCCAGCCTTCCGCGGCGAGGTGGTTCAACACCGCGTCGACCGCCTCGTCGATGTCGATCGTGGACGTGTCGAGCACCAGGTCAGCGTCGGCCGGAACCTCGTACGGGTCATCCACGCCCGTCATGCCCGTGAGCTGGCCGGCGCGGGCCCGCGCGTACAGGCCCTTGCGGTCGCGCTGCTCACACACCGCCAGCGGCGTCGCCACGTGCACCAGGACGAACCCGGCGCCCGCCGCGTGCGCGAGCTGCCGCGCCGTGGCCCGGGCCGCCGCGTACGGGGCGATCGGGCAGCACAACGCCAGCCCGCCGTGCCGGGCCGCCTCCGCCGCCACGAACCCGATCCGCCGCACGTTCGTGTCCCGGTCCTCCTTGGAGAACCCCAGACCTTCCGACAGCCAGCGCCGCACCACGTCCCCGTCCAGCAGCGTGACCGTCCGCTCGCCCGTCTCGGCGAGCACGTCGGCGACCCCGCGGGCCACCGTCGACTTGCCCGAGCCCGACAGGCCCGTCAGGAACACCACCACGCCGCGCACCCACCGCGGCGGCCGGGCCCGGGTCAGCTCCCGGGCCACCGCCGGGGGCGTGTGCCACTCCGGCAACGGAACGCCCCGGTCCAACAGGTTGTCGATCTCGGCGGGGGTCAGCGGTACCCGCCGGTGGCGGGGCGGGATGTCGTCGGCGGCCCGCCACTGCCCGTCCCGGCCGTCGTACGCCAGCTCGCGCGGCAGCAGCGCGCGCGGCCCGCCACCCGAAATCTGCGGGCCGGCCGCGAGCAGGTGCGTCGCCCCGTACGCGGCCGCCACCCGGGCCCGTACCAGTGCGTCGAGGACCTCGTTGCCCCGGTAGCTCAGAGGCACCGCCACGATCGTGGTCGCCGGCATCCGGTCCCGGGCCGCCAGGATCGACCGCACCAGGACCTCCGGGGCCAGCCCGTCCGGGCCCGGCTCGGCGACCGGCACGATCAGCAGCACATGTCCCGCGATCGTGCGGGCCGCGTACGCGATCTGCGCCAACTGCGGCCGGTGCAACGGGCGGTCCACGACCACGGCGAGCACCCGGCCCTCGGGCAGCATCGCCCGGATCTCGTCCGGCGGCCGTCGCAGGTGCGGGAACGGGCCGTGCTCGCCGTCGCCCGCCCGGCGGACCGGTCCCGCCACCCCGCAGAGCCCGTGCCGGGTCGGCCAGATGTCGCGCGCGTCCAGCGCGGCGATCGGCGCGCCCTCGGGATCGGTGAGGATCAGGACCCGCTTGAGCGGGTTCGTCGGGTCCAGACCGGCGACGACGTGCTCGGGAACCTCGAGCGTGACCGGCACGGGCCACGGCGTACCGTCCGCGAGGCGACCCGTACGGGCCATCGTCGCGAGATCGGCCCGGCCCAGGAACCCGGTCAACGGTGGCAGCGCACCCATGAGCAGCAACTGGAGGTCGGCCAGTTCACGGGGTCGCGGCGCGTAGGACGGGGCGTCGCGAAGCACCTCGTCGGGCAGCACCCAGCCGTCCATGTCACCCCTTCGTCTTGATGTTCACCGCGACGCTCGACAGTCTCGCAGCCCATCGAGGTGAGGTCGACCCCGACGACCCGTCCTATCATGTACTGGGCCGCGCCGCGCGCGGGACTGGTCAGCATCGTCGGGAGGGATCGCCGTGCCGAGGTACGAGTTCCGGTGTCGGGCGTGTGGTGACACGTTCGAGGTCAACCGCGCTATGGCCGACTCGGCCGCCCCCGCCGCCTGCCCCGCCGGCCACGACGACACCGTCAAGCTCCTCTCCACGGTCGCGGTGACCGGCCGCGGTGGATCTTTCAGCGCGCCGTCCCCCGGCCCGGCCGCCTCGGGCGGCGGCTGTTGCGGCGGCTCCTGCGGCTGCTGACCCGCCTTCACCCGCTGTTCGGGCCGGCTACGAGCCGAATCCCGCCCGGATCACCCACGTAGCGGCAACGTCCGCCCCGGCGCGCGCCCCGCTCGAGTGACCTCCCACGTACCCGGCGGCTCCGGCCGGCGCGTGGGCACCCGCACAGCCTCAGCGTGGCCGTATGCGTCCATATGGCGCACTTGGGGTCGTGCCGCCTCGCCATATGTGCACATACGGCGGGTAGGCGGGCGTCCTGCCTCACCGTATGTGCGCATTTGGCGGGTGGGCGGGCTTTCCCGTTCGCACTATGTGCGCATATGGCGGGTCCGAGGGCTTCCCGCTTCGCCGTATGTGCGCATTTGGCGGGTGGGCGGGCGTCCTGCCTCACCGTTTGTGCACATTTGGCGGGTGGGAGGGCGTTCCGGTTCTCACTGTGTGCGCATATGGCGGGTCCGGGGCTTCCCGCCTCGCCGTATGTGCACATTTAGCGGGTCCGGGGCTTGCCGTCGGCCCTTTGTGCACATAGGGCGGGTCCGAGGGCGTCTCACCTCACCGTATGTGCGCATAAGGCCTAGCTGAGGGCCTGCCGCCCGCACTATGTGCGCATATGGCG
>JAEZGP010000759.1 GCA_023437285.1 Actinomycetes bacterium
GCCGCGCGTGTCCAGGGTCATCCGCTCGGCCAGCGCGCGCAGGCGGGCGGTGGCCTGCTCGGCCTCGACCCGCAGCCGTACGGCGTCGAGCGCGTCGACCAGCTCCCACCAGTCGCCAAGGTCGGTCAGCGGCAGCCAGGCGCGCGCCGCCTCCAGGGCGCGGCGCACGTCGCCCACCGCCGCGAGGAACCGCTGTACGTGCGCCAACCGCTGGTAGGTCTCCACCAGCCGGGCCACCTGCCGCTGGATCGGCTCGCCGCCGAGCGCCGCACCGCCGAGCGAGACGCCCACCATGGCCCAGCCGCGGGCCAGCGCCTCCACGGTCGCCTGCGCGTGCAGGGCGGCCGCGACGACGTACACCCGCTCGGCGGTGTCGATCGGCGCGCCGTCGACGGTCGCGTGGTCGAGGACGTCCTCGGCGTCGCGCTGCACGCCCGGCTTGAGCAGGCCGCCGCGCAGCTTGTTGCCGGCGGCGAGGTGGTCGCGCAGCTTCGCGACGCGCTCGTACCGCGCGGCGGCCGTACCAGGCGCGGCCGGCCCGATCACGACCTCCCGGAACCCGAGCGCCGCGATCGCCCGCTCGGCGTCGGCGATCCGTTCCCGGCCCGCCGCGAGCTGGCCCCACACGGTGCCATCGCGGCCCGCGAGCCCGTCGGAGATCGCCCGGACCGCCCAGTCCTGCGCCGGCCACCCGCTCACGTCCGCGTCCAGGCCCAGGTCGGCCGACGCCCGGCGGGCGTTGTCGACGGCGGCCGTCAGCGCGTGCAGGGTGGCCGCGTCGCAGCCGTCGAGCTGCCGGGACACCTCCGTCGACTCGCGCGCCGCCGCCTCGTGGGCCGCCGCCTCGGCCGCCATCATGGCCCGTACCTCGTCGCCGACCGGGTAGGTCGACACGTCCACGAGCCGCTGGCGGCGCCGCGCCACGCGCCGGGGCGTCTGGGCGGCGAGCAGCCGCAGCAGCTCGGCGGCCTCGGTGACCGTCAGCGCCGGCGGCTGCCAGGCCGTCGCGGTCACCGGCTCGTCGAGCACGAGGGTCGTCTCCAGGTCGACGGTCCCCGCGGCGGGCACCGGCATCCAGTCGTAGCGGGGAGCGTCGCGGCGCAGCTTCTGCGCGATCTCGCCGAGCGTCCCGGCGTACCCGGGGGCGACCTCGGGGTGGCGGGTCAGCTCCGCCTCACGCAGGTACCGGATGTCCTCGGTGAGCCGCTCGACCCGCTCGGTCAGGTCGGCGCGCCGCTGCGCGGCCCGGTCCTCCTGCAGCTGGTGGGCCTGCGGGTCGAAGCCGGCGTACCGGTTCGCCATCGCCTTGACGCTGCCCTCCAGCTCGGCCGAGCCGGCCCCGCCGAGGTCGGTCACGCTCACGCACAGTTTGGCCACCTCGGGCGGCAGTTTGTCGCGGAGTACCCGCAAAGCCTGTGGTTTTTGACTCGTCACCAGGACGCGCTGGCCGTCGGCGAGCAGCGCGGAGATGAGGTTGGCGATCGTGTGGGTCTTGCCGGTGCCGGGCGGGCCCTGCACCACTACGCCGTTGTTCGTCTGCAGCCGCTCCATGATGCGCAGCTGCTCCGGGTTGGCGGGCAGCGGGAACAGCGGGTCGACGCCCAGCACGTCGGGCCGCGCGTCCGGCACCCCGTCGGCGCCGATGACCATCGTGGCCTCGGGGTCATCGCCCTTGTCGCGCAACCACTCCAGCCGCTCGTTGGCCTCCATCGACGTGACGAGCTGGGCCAGGCCCAGCGGCGACTGCGCCTGCGGGCCGGACAGGGCCTGCGACATCGCGTCGTAGTAGCCGATGAGGCTCGCGCGTTCGCGGCGGCGCAGCACGATCGCGGGCGCCAGCCGTACCCCGGCCTGGTCCTTCGCGGTCGACGGCGACCAGCTCGCGTCAAACGGGGTCGCGTCGTCCAGCGCGCGCTCGGCCCAGATCTTCATGAGGTTCTCGGCGTCCGTGAGCGGCGCGACGAAGGCGCCCTCGCGGACCTGCTCGTGCACCGTCTCCACGCGCGGCGGATGGAACTGGGCGACGCCGTCGAGCAGCTCGCGGTCCTGCACGCGGGTGGTCGCCTCGGCGTCGAGGACGACGCGGGCCTCGTCGCGCTCGGCGTCCACGACGATGCGCACCCGGGTCGCGAGGACGTGGTTGCGCACGCTGACCCCGCCGCCCGACCAGGTGAGCAGCCCGGTGCCGAGCACGGCCTCGTACTGGTCTTCCTGCTGGCTGAGCAGGTGCGCGGCCGACGCGAGCGCCTGGTACCACTGCCGGATCGCCGTCGTGGCCCGGTCGCGGGCGGCCCACGCGAGCCACTCGGGCAACCACCGCCCGTACGCGTCGAGAACCGCCTGCGGTACGCGCGGCTCCTCGTCCGGTTCGCGCGGCAGCACGAGCGTGGCATCGACCGACGCGGAGCCCGTGGCGGGCGGCGTCACGGGTTCCGTGGCGGGCGGCGTCACGACGGGCAGCCCGGCGCGGGGCGTCGCCCCCACCAGCGCGGCGTTGGCG
>JAEZGP010000238.1 GCA_023437285.1 Actinomycetes bacterium
CCAGCAGCGCGCCGAGGCCGTCGGCGACGTCGCGGATGAGGGTGTCGCGTCGCTCGCGTACGGCGGCGATCTCCCGACCGGCCGCCGGCACGAAGGCGGCGGCGGCCGCGACGGCGAGCAGGACACCGACGTCGCCCACGGCGAGCAGGACGTCGAGGAGGGTGACGTCGGCCGCGCCGAGCGTGCCGACCAGGTGCCGGTACGCGGCCACGGCGGCCACGGTGGCGAACAGGGCGAGGCAGGCCAGCAGGACCGTGACGAGGGACCGGAGGCGTGTAGACCGCATGAGTCTGTCTAACACCGCCTGATCGGAGGTAATCGCACCCGCTGTGCGACGAAATGCCTGGCAGCACAACATCGCCGTGCGCGCAATCATCAATCGCCTCAGTTATATATAGATCTATTGACCATTGTTCGGTCCGGACGGTCGCCCTACGCTGACCCGGCGAGTGAGTTGGCTACAGGCGTTTGACTGGGAGTTACCGCAATGATCGAGACAACCGGGCTGCGCAAGTCGTACCGGGACCGCAAACGCCGCGAGACCACCACGGTCGACGCCGTCCGGGGCGTTGACCTGTCCGTCGCCGACGGTGAGATCTTCGGGTTCCTCGGACCCAACGGGGCGGGGAAGACGACCACGCTGCGGATGCTGGCGACCCTGCTCGTCCCCGACGGCGGCACCGCCACCATCGCCGGCGCGGACCTGCTGCGCGACCCGGGCGAGGTGCGCCGGCGCATCGGCTACGTCGCCCAGGGCGGCGGCACGTGGGACGACGCCACGGCCCAGGAGGAGCTTGTCCTGCAGGCCCGCTTCTACGGCGCGTCGAAGGCCGAGGCCGAGAAGGCCGCCGCCGCCGCGATCGAGTCGTTCGAGCTCGGCGACTTCGCGCAGCGGCCCTGCAAGACGTACTCGGGCGGGCAGCGCCGCCGCCTCGACGTGGCCCTCGGCATCATCCACGCGCCGAAGCTGGTCTTCCTCGACGAGCCCACCACCGGCCTGGACCCGCAGAGCCGCGCGAACATGTGGGACGAGATCCGCCGGCTGCGCAGCGAAGGCCTCACCGTCTTCCTCACCACCCACTACCTCGACGAGGCCGACGCGCTCTGCGACCGGGTCGCCATCATCGACCAGGGCCAGATCGTGGCCGAGGGTACCCCGGCCGCGCTCAAGCGGGAGATCTCCGGTGACGCCGTGATCGTCGGCCTGGCCGGCAGCGACGAGGCCGCGGGCAGCGGCATCGCGGAGAAGGCCGCGAGCCTGCTCGCCAGCCAGTCGTACGTGCTGTCCGCCGACGTACGCGACGACGGCGCGCTGCGCCTCTACGTCGACTCGGGCGAGACCGCCATCCCCGCGCTCATGCGGGAACTGGCCGGCGCCGGCATGGAGCTTTCGACCATCGAGCTGCACCGCCCGACCCTCGACGACGTGTTCCTCGCCAAGACCGGCAAGTCGCTGCGCGACTGAGAAAGGCCCCACAGAATCATGAAGCTCGCCCGCGACACCTGGCTCATCTTCCAGCGCCAGATCACGCTCATGCTGCGTTCCCCGATCTGGATCGCCTTCGCGCTCGCCCAGCCGATCACGTACCTGATCCTGTTCACCCCGTTCCTGCAGAAGGCGCTCCTCCCGACCGGCGAGGGCGGCCTGACCGCCGCGTACCGGGTCTACGTGCCCGGCCTGCTGGTGATCACCTGCCTGTTCGGCGGCCTGTTCACCGGGTTCGGGCTGCTCGCCGAGATTCGTGCCGGCATCATGGAGCGCTGCCGGGTCACCCCGGTCAGCCGCTCGGCGCTGCTGCTCGGGAGGGCGCTGCGCGACGTGGCGTCGCTGCTCGGCCAGTCCGTCATCATCACCGTGCTGGCGCTCGCGTTCGGCCTGCGGGTCCCGCTGGTCAACATCCTGCTGGCGTACCTGCTGCTCGCGGTCATCGCGCTCATGGCGACCGCCCTGTCGTACGACCTGACCCTGTACGTGCGCAACGAGGGCGCCCTCGGCAACATCATCAACACGGTGGGCCAGCCCGTCGCGCTGCTGGCGGGCGTACTGCTGCCGTTGACCCTGGCCCCGCTGTGGATGCAGAACGTCGCCAAGGCCAACCCCTTCTCGTGGGCCACCGACGGGATGCGAGCGCTGTTCGACGGACGCCTCGGCGACCCGGTCGTATGGCAGGGCTCGCTCATCGTCGCCGTGCTCGCGATCGCCACCGTGCTGCTGTCCGCGCGGCTGTTCGAGCGCACCGTCCGCTAGGGAGACCATGATGGGTACGAACATCCGGGCCGCCCTCGTCGGCGACGCCGACCTGGGTGCGGGCAACGTGCTGTGGAAGCTCGTCGAGCACGGTGCCGAACTCGACGGTCCCGGCATCACGTTCGACGTCGAGGTGGACGGGCACCCGGCCTGGGAGGGCCTGACCCTGGGCCACCTGTACGAGCGGGTCGCCGCCCGCGCGGCGTGGCTGCGCGCGCAGGGCGTCGTCGCGCGTGACCCGGTCGCCGTCTACGTCACCAGCGCCGCCGACACGTTCCTCAGCTTCTGGGCGCTGACCTGGCTGGGGGCCATCCCGGCGCTGATGAACCCCAAGATCGCCCCGGACGTGGCGGCGGAGTACATCCGCAAGCTGCGCGGCGCGGGCGTGCTGGTCGACGCCAGTCACCGCGACCTGCTCGAGGGCCGCGACCTCGGCCCGCTGACCCTGTTCGGCGGTGTCGCGACCGAGCTCGGGGTCGCCGACCCCGCCGACGCCCCGCCGCCCTACCGGCACCACCTCGACGACCCGATCGCGATCACCCACTCGTCGGGTACCACCCGGATGCCCACGGCCGTGGTGCACTCGCACGGCAGCCTGTTCGCGGCGACCCGGCGCATCCGCCTGTCGGCGCCCCGCGCCAGGGGCACCGAGCGCATCCTGTCGGCGCTGCCCGCGCCGCACGCGGCCGGCATCATGACCGTCAACCACGCCCTGTGCAACCGGTCGGATCTGCTGTTCCTGTCCCGTCAGGACGACGCGGCCGCCGTGCTCGACGCGGTCACCCGCTGGAAGCCGTCGGGGGTGTTCGGCTTCGCGGTCACGTGGGCCGAGATGGCCCGCTACGACCTCTCCGAGTACGACATGAGTTCGGTGTCGCTGTGGTTCAACACCGGCGACTGCGCGCACGAGGCGCACATCCGCCGCCTGGTGGCCGTCGGTTCGCGCGATGTGGTCACGCGGGAGGGCGTCACCCGGGTGACGGGCTCGACGTTCGTCGACGGGATCGGGTCCACCGAGATGGGCCACTCGGCGTTCTACATCGCGCACCGCAACGACACCAACCGGTACGGGCGGTGCGTCGGCAAGCCGCACGTGTTCGCCGACGTCGCCGTGCTCGACCTCGCCACCGGCAAGGAGCTGCCGGTCGGGACGGTGGGTCACCTGGGCCTCAAGTCGCCGACGCTGGCGCCGGGGTACTGGAACGACTCGGTCAACACGTACCGCAACCGGCTGGCCGGCTACTACCTGACCGGCGACCTCATGTACCGCGACGAGGAGGGCTACTACTACCACGTCGACCGGGCCGTCGACGCGGTCGACCTCGGCGGCGGCGAGTGGCTCTACACGGCCATGTCGGAGGAGCGCATCCTGCGCTCGTGCCCGGACATCCGCGACTGCACGCTCGTGGCGGTACGCGTCGACGGGCAGGTCGTCACGGACGTACTCGTGCAGCTCGACGCGAATGCCGACCCGTCCGTGGACCGCACCGACGAGGTCCGCGCGGCCCTGACGGCGCCGGTCGCCGCGACGGTACGGTCGGTGCTCGTGGTGCCTGACTCCGACCTGGTCCTCGGCCCGACGGGCAAGGTCCGCAAGTTCCTCATGCGCCAGCGCCACTTGGCCCAGTTGGGCGCCTGAACCATCGCGTCACGCGACGCCATGACGCCGGACAGCGGGCCGGGATCGCAGCGCCATGACGCCGCAATCCCGGCCCGCTGGCCGTTAGTGCACGAAGACGCTGTTGGCGGAGAAGCCCAGCGCCCGGTTCCAGGAGTTGCCGGCGACCGGGTACGACGCGCCGGTGCAGTTCGTACCGGAGTAGAGGACGGCCGACGCGGCGTTGCGG
>JAEZGP010000389.1 GCA_023437285.1 Actinomycetes bacterium
GGCCCTGCGCGGCGCGCGGCGAGGGCATCACGGCACCGAGCAGCGACCCGAGGGCCGCGAAGGCGGCGATCCCGGCCGCGAACCCCGTGACGACCGCGACGGGCGAGGCCGGTGCGGCCAGGTCGAAGCCGGTGTACGCCAGCGCCAGCATCGCCGCGGCACCCGCGACCGCCAGCACCGTCGTCACCGCGACCTGGGCCAGCAGCAGCGACGTGCCCGGCACGCCGGCCGCCTGGAACCGGCGCAGCACACCGGTCTGCCGGTAGGCCGCCAGGTGCGTGGGCGTACCCATGAACCCCATGGCGGCGATGGCCGCCGCCAGGTACGACGTGACGTAGAACTCGGTCCCGCCGATGCCCTGGAAGACCGGGTCGACGTCGCCGCCGAACGACACCAGCAGCAGCGCCATGAGCATGATGGGGAACAGCAGGCTGATCACCAGCAGCAGCGGCTCGCGCCACAGGAGCTTCAGTTCCGTCCAGATGATCGCTGGTGTCATGACGGGTCCTTTCCGGTCAGGCTCCGGCCGGTCAACGTGACGAACACGTCCTCAAGCGACGGATGGTGGGTACGGAAGTCGAGCGGCTCGACGCCGCGGGCCGCGAGCGCGGCGGCGACCCGGACGGTGGCCGCACCCTCGGCGCGGACGGTCACCTGCCCGGCGTCGACGGTGACCGACTCCACGCCGGCCAGCTCCGTGAGGTGACGCGGGTCGTACCCGTCGACCGTGAAGGTCGTCCGGACCGGCCCGCCCTGGTGCGCCGTCAACGCCGCCGGGGTGTCGAGGGCGACCACGCGACCCTCGTCCACGATGGCGATCCGGTCACACAACGCCTCCGCCTCCTCCATGAAGTGGGTGACCAGGACGACCGTGGCGCCCCTGTCCCGGATCTGGCGCACCAGCTGCCAGGTGGCGCGCCGCGCCGTGGGGTCCAGGCCGGTGGTGAGCTCGTCGAGGAAGACCACCTCCGGCTCGCCGAGCAGGGCCAGCGCGAGAAACAGGCGTTGGCGCTGACCGCCGGACAGGGCGGCGAACGCGCGCCGCCGCAGCGGTCGCAGGCCCCAGCTGTCCAGCGTCGCGTCGAGGTTGACGCGGCCGTCGTGCAGCCGCGAGAACAGCCAGATCGCCTCCTCCACCCGCAGCCGCTCGGGCAGGGCGGAGGACTGTAGTTGTGAGCCGACGCGGCGGCGCAGCCGCTCCGCCGATCGTTGCGGGTCGAGGCCGAGGACCGCCAGCTTCCCCCCGTTTGGTGAGCGCAGGCCCTGCAGGCATTCGACGGTGGTCGTCTTGCCTGCGCCGTTGGGGCCGAGGATGCCGAAGATCTCCCCGCGGCCCACCGAGAAACTGACGTCCGCGACCGCCACGGCACTGCCGTACGTCTTGCGGAGGTGTTCGACCGTGATGACGGTTTCCATGCACGTCAACGTACGGACGGCCGGACGCGGGGGCGTCCGCGAAAGGAGGTGTCCTCGGCACCCCACTTAAGTCGTACGCGCCGCGGTCACTACTGCCCGGGTCGGATGAGGCCCGTCTCGTAGGCCACCACGGCGGCCTGGACCCGGCTGTCGAGGTTCAGCTTGGCCAGCACCCGCGAGACATGGGTCTTGGTGGTGACCTCGGCGATGTGCAGCCGCGCCGAGATTTCCTGGTTGGAGCAACCGCGGGCGATGAGTTCCAGCACCTCGCGCTCGCGCTGGGTGAGCACGTCGAGCTGCGCGGGGACCGGCCGCTCGCGCGACATCCGGGCCGCCACCAGGTGGTCGACCAGCCGGCGCGTGGTCGCCGGCGAGATCACCGCGCCGCCGCCCGCGGCCGCCCGTACCGCGTCGAGGAGACGGGCCGGCGGCGTGTCCTTCACCAGGAACCCGGCGGCGCCCGCCTCCAGGGCGTCGAAGGCGTTCTCGTCCGTGTCGAACGTCGTGAGGATCAGCACCTCCGGCGGTTCGGGCAAGGCCCGGATCAGCCGGGTGGCCTCGATGCCGTCCAGTTTCGGCATGCGGATGTCCATAAGGAGCACGTCGAGGCGGTGGCGGCGGGCCAGGTCCACCGCGCCGTGCCCGTCGGCCGCCTCCCCGAGCACCTCGATCCCCGGGTCGGCGTCCAGCAGTGCCCGGAAGCCGGCGCGCACCAGCTGCTGGTCGTCGACGACCGCGACCCGGATCATGCCGCGACCTGCTCGGGGAACCGGGCCTTCACCCGGAACTCGTGGCCGTCGGCGCCGATGTCGAGCTGGCCGCCGTAGAGGGCCACCCGCTCGGCCATCCCACGCAGGCCGAGGCCCGGGGTCAACGGCTCGGACGGGCGGTGACCGGCATTGCGCACCTCGACCTCGATCCACTCAGGCTGGTATCGGATGGTAACCGAGGCCCGCGCTCCGGCCGCGTGCTTGACGACGTTGGTCAGCGCCTCCTGGATGACCCGGTAGGCCGCGAGGTCCAGACCGGCGGGCAGCCGCCGGGCCACGCCCTCGACGGTCTGGGTCGCCACGAGGCCGGCGGCGCTCACCTGGGAGATCAGCCGGGGGACGTCGCCGAGACCGGGCTGCGGTTCGGGGCGGGGGCCGTGGGGATCCGGGTCGCGTAGCACCGCCAGCATCCGGCGCATCTCGGCCAGCGCCTCCCGGCCGGTGTGCTCGATCACCTCCAGCGCCGCGGCGGCCTCCGCCGGGCGGGAGGTGATGAGGTGGGCGCCCACGCCGGCCCGTACGGTGATGACGCTCATCGCGTGCGCGATGACGTCGTGCAGCTCCCGCGCGATGCGGGCCCGCTCGTCGGCGACGGCTCGGTCGGCCAGTTCGCGCTGGGCCTCGGCCAGCGCGACGGTCTTGGCCTCGAGCTGCGCCGTGTACGCGTGCCGGGCGGCGACCACCACGCCCAGCGCCCAGATCACCACGAAGATCACGGTCACGAAGGCGATCTCCAGTACCGGCGCCTCCCACCAGCCCGAGGCCGACGCGCCGAGCATCCAGGCCGGGGCCGCCAGGCCGATGGCCCGTAGCCACAGCGGCCGGTCCCACGACCCGACGGCGTACAGGGCGGCCAGGGTCGGCATCGACTGCAACAGGTGACCGGCGTTACCTGTGATAATCCACAATGGATAGGTCACCGAGAACAGCAGCAGCACGGCGAGCGGGTTGCGGCGCAATCCCAGTAGCGGCAGCGTGTTCAGCGCCAGCAGAAGCCAGTCGCGCGGCAGCTGGTCGGGATCCGGGCCACCCGCGCTCCACACGGACAGCACGAACACCGCCGTGAGCGTGGCGGTCAGAATCAGTACCCGGATCGGCGAGCTGGTCATCGCGGCCGAGGCTACCTGGACGTTTCGCCGGGGCGGCGGCCGGCGAGGGGCGACGAACGGCCCCGCGACGATCCAGGAGGAACATGATCACCTGATGACCGGAGATCCGTTTAGCGACTAACGCCGCGATAACAGGGATGAGTTGTACATGGCGGTCCGGGGTGACGCCGATCGTCAGGCGACGGCCGGCCGGGAGAGCGCTCTTAGGGCTACACTGCCCGGCGTGAGTGGTCCTCGGCCCACCCTGGAGATGGTCGCGCAACGGGCCGGCGTGTCGCGGGCCACCGTGTCCCGGGTGGTGAACAACAGCCCCACCGTCGCCCCCGAGCTGCGCGAGGTGGTGGAGCGCGCCATCCGCGAGCTCGGCTACGTGCCGAACCTCGCGGCCCGCTCGCTGGTCACCCAGCGCACCGACTCGATCGCCCTCGTGCTGCCCGAGTCGGCGGCGCGGGTGTTCTCCGACGACCCGTTCTTCCCCGGCATCGTCAGCGGCGTCAGCCAGGAGCTGGAGGTCAACGACAAGCAGCTCGTCCTCATGCTCGCCGGGTCGGCGGCCAGCCACGAGCGCATCGAGCGCTACGCCTCCGCCAAGCACGTCGACGGGGTGATCATCGCCTCGATCCACGGCGCCGACCCGATGCCGGCCGTACTGGCCCGCAGCGGGGTGCCGGTGGTGCTCAACGGGCGGCCGATGTCGCCGCACCTGGAGCTGCCCTATGTGGACAGCGACAACCGGGGCGGGGCGGCCGCGGCGGTGCAGTACCTGCTGGCCCAGGGCCGGCGGCGCATCGCCACCGTGGCCGGCCCGCAGGACATGGTGGCCGGCATCGACCGGCTGGCCGGCTACCGCGACGCCCTGCGCGACAGCGACCGTCGCTCGATCATCGCGGTGGGCGACTTCACCCGCGAATCGGGCGTGCACGCCATGCGCCAACTGCTCGCCGACGACCCGGACATCGACGCGGTGTTCGTCGCCTCGGACATGATGGCCATGGGTGCGCTGCGCGCCCTGCGCCAGGCCGGCCGCCGCGTCCCCGACGACGTGGCCGTGGTCGGCTTCGACGACAACGACACCGCCCCGTACGCCGATCCGCCGCTGACGACCGTGCGGCAGCGGGTGGTCGAGATCGGCCGCCAGACCGTACGGCTGGTGCTCGCCGTGGCGACCCGGCCGGTGGAGCCGGTGATCCTGCCGGTCGAACTCGTCGTCCGCGAATCCGCGTAGCTCCCGCACCATCAGCGCGCGCCGGACGTGGTGGCGGCGCATCCATCGAGACATTGACGCAACCCGAAGCGCGCGGTTATGGTTCTCGCGGTTGAGAGAGCGCTCTCTGACGGGACGACCCCGGCCAGTGCCACCGGCGTCCCGCTCAACCGTCCGTCCATTCACGGGCGGCCCGCACGCCCGTTGCCGTCCCCGGGCCCGGCCGCCCGCCTCTTCGGGAGTCATCATGGCCCTCAGCCTTCGGCGCCGCGG
>JAEZGP010000413.1 GCA_023437285.1 Actinomycetes bacterium
GCGGGGCGGTGGCGGTCGGCGCGGCGGCGCGCGGGGCGGCGGCCGCGGCGGCCAGTTCGGCGGCCGGCTCGCTCACGTAGCGCCGGTAGTGCTCGGAGTCGCGGAAGATCCGGGCCCACTTCTCGCCCTCGTCGGTGACCTTGGTGAAGACGTCCGCGTAGTCCTTGGCCTGGAAGAAGCTGAGCAGCTCGCTGGGCGGGCCGAAGTAGCCCATACGGCCGCCCAGGCACATCACCAGCACCCGGTCGCACAGGTCCAGATGCAGCACGTTGTGCGTGACCACGATGACCGTACGGCCCCGGTCGGCCAGCTCGCGCAGCTCCTGCATGACCTCCTTGTCCAGGGACGGGTCCAGGCCGGAGGTGGGCTCGTCGAGGAAGAGCAGCGACGGTTCGGTGAGCAGCTCCAGCGCCACCGAGACCCGCTTGCGCTGCCCGCCGGACAGCGTGTCGATGCGCTGCTTGGCGCGTCCGTCCAGGTCGAGGGTGTGGATGACCTCGTCGACCCGCTTCCAGCGCTCGCGGCGCGGCACGTCGTCGGCGAAGCGCAGGGCGGCGGCGTAACGCAGGGCGCGGCGGACGGTCAGCTGACGGTGCAGCACGTCGTCCTGGGGCACCATGCCGATGCGGTAGCGCAGCTCGGCGTAGTTGTCGTACAGGTCGCGGCCGTCGTACTGCACTTGGCCCAACGTCGCGGGCCGCAGGCCGGTCACGGCCTTGACCAGCGTGGACTTCCCGCAGCCGCTCGGCCCGACCACGGCGAGCAGCGCGCCCTGGCGCAGCGTGAAGCTGACGTCGTCGAGCAGGACCGTCTTGCCGATCTGGACGGTGAGATCCTGCGCGGCCAGCGACACGGGACCGGTGTCGACGAACTCGTGCAGCCGTTGGCCGTCGAAGACGAGCTGGTGGCGGCCGATGGAGATGCGGTCGCCGGGGGTCAGCCGGGCGCGGGGCACCCGCTGGCCGTTGTGGAATATGCCGTTGCTGCTGCCGAGGTCCACCACCTCGTACGCGTCGCCGACGCGGCGCATCTCGGCGTGGCGCCGGGAGACCGCGAGGTCGGCCAGCGCGATGTCGTTGCCCGCCCCGCGACCGATGCGCACCCGCTCGGTGGCCTGGTACGCCGCGACGGGGGCGCGCTGGGCGGGCACGCTCACGGACGCGCGGGCCCTGGCGGCGGGCGGCGGCGGGGTGCTCGTCGGCGCGGCGCTCTGGCCGGCCGGGATCTGCTGGTCGTCTGCCACGCCGCACATCATGCCGGACGTCCGCGACAACAAGACAGCCACCAGCAGGGACGGGGCCACGCAGGACGCCCGGTTGTCGGGGAGTCGACAGGTGCGGTCGCGGCGATGAAGCTTTCACGTCAGGTCGACGGGACCGGACGGCTCACCTACCCTCGTTGCTCATGCGTTCCCGCCTTACCTCCCTCGCCGTCATCGCAACGGTCGCGACCGCCGCACTGAGCGGGTGCTCGTTGTTCAAGGCGGCCGAGGAGCCGGCCGTCCCGGAGCCGACCTCGATCGCGCAGCTGACCGCCGTCGCGGTGCCGCCGGAGTTGCTGCAGACCTCGGCGCCCGTCGGCCTGCCGCCGCTGGCGGTGGTGGGTGGCCCGAAGATCGAGCTGGCCGTGCACCTCACGCCGGGCAAGTGCGCGGTGAGCGGGCACGACCGGGACGGCAAGGCGAAGCTGACGACGGTCACCGCTGACGCCCCCGCTGAGGGCGCGGCCGGCGCCGACGTCAAGGGCCTGCCGCCGAAGGCCGCCGCCGCGCTCGGCGCCGCCAACACGGCCCAACTGAAGATCAAGAACATCGGTACGCTCACGGTCTTCTGCAGCGTGAAGGCGCTGGCCATCACCGGCCCGGAGGCCACCGGTCAGCTGAGCGTCATTGGCTCCGGCTCGGCGAAGATACTGGACGACCGCAGCGTGCTGGTGGTCGTCGGCCCGCCCGGCATCGTCCGCGACGCCCTGGCCAACTAGGTACGGTCGGTCCCGGCCCGGGTCGGCATACCGACCCGGGCCGGAAAGATCCACGAAGGACACCCGCCTCGCGGACCGCTACGGTTGGCGCGGACGGCGACCGGGTACCCACCTGGTGTCGCGACGCTCCAGCGCCAGGAGGCGGCCATGCCCGACACGGACGACGGTGCGGGACTCCCGCTGCGGGCCCGCCAGCGGATGCTCGCCCGGCTGCTCGACCGCGGTCCCCGCCGCCCCCGTGAGCTGTCGGGCCGCTCCTGGTGGCACGCGTTGCGGCGGACCGCTCTGGAGTTCTGGAACGACGACCTGACCGACCGGGCGGCGGCGCTCACCTACTACGGCATCCAGTCGATCTTTCCCGGCATGCTGGTGCTGGTCTCCCTGCTGGGCCTGCTCGGCGGCGGGACGACCAGGGAGGTCCTCGACAACATCGAGGACATGACGCCCGGACCGCTGCGCGAATTCCTCACCACCGGCATCGCGGGCATCCGCCGCGACCAGGGCGTGGCGGGCGTACTCGCCGTCGTCGGTGTCCTCGTGGCGTTCTGGTCGGCGTCGTCGTACATCGCGGCGTTCATGCGGGCCGCCAACGCGATCTACGACGTGCCGGAGGGCCGGCCGCTCTGGAAGACGCTGCCGATCCGCATCCTCATCACGGCGCTGACCGGGGCGCTGCTGGCCGCGAGCGCGCTGACCGTCATCTTCACCGGTCGGCTGGCGCACTGGACGGGCGACCTGCTCGGCGTGTCCCCCCGCACGGTGGAACTGTTCGACGTCATCAAGTGGCCCATCCTCGTCGTCGCCGTGGCGTTGCTGTTCGACCTGCTCTACTGGGCGGCGCCTAACGCCCGGCAGGGCGGCTGGCGGTGGATCACGCCGGGCACGGTGCTCGCCGTCGTCGTCTTCGTGGCCGTCTCCGCCGGGTTCGCGTTCTACGTGGGCCAGTTCGGCAACTACAACAAGACGTACGGGACGGTCGGCGCGGTCATCGTGTTCCTGATCTGGCTGTGGCTGTCCAACGTGGCCCTGCTGCTCGGCGCGGAGTTCGACGCGGAACTGCACCGCCGCCGCGCGATCGAGGCGGGCCTGCCCGCCGACGCCGAGCCGTACGTGCTGATGCGCCAGGCGCCCGGCCCGGCCGACGAAAAGGCGGCCGCCGCCGAGAAGGCCAAGCGGGAGGCGGCCCGGACACCGACCGTGGCGACGGAGGCCGTCGCGGAACGGGACGACTGACATGCCCGTCGTTTGCCTGTCAGACCCTGCGGGTAGCTTGGCCCTCCGATGAGATCACAATCACCCCCCACCAAGCGGCGCGTCCCCGACATGGTCTCGAACCTCATGCGCGCCCTGAACTTCGCCCGCATCGCGCGCAACCGCCGCGACGGCGTGCCGCGCGCCGTGCGCAAGCGCCTCACCCAGGCCGCCCGCGAACACTTCGGCTGGCAGGAACTGCGCCCCGCGCAGCTCACCGCGATGAGCGCGCTGCTGCGCCGCCGCGACGCGCTCGTGGTGCTGCCCACCGGCGCCGGCAAGTCCGCCGTCTACCAGGTGCCGGCCACGCTGCTGCCCGGCCCGACCGTGGTCATCTCGCCGCTGCTGGCGTTGCAGCACGACCAGCTGTCCGGCCTCAACGGCCGCGACAACCCCAAGCTGCGCGGCGTACGCGTCAGTTCGGCGGAGACGCCGGCCCAGCAGGAGCGCGCGATCGAGGCGATCCGCGACGGCACGGCCGAGTTCCTCTTCATCACGCCCGAACAGCTGGCCAACCCGGAGCGCCGGGCCCAGGTCCGTGACCTCAAGCCGTCGCTCGTGGCCGTCGACGAGGCGCACTGCATCTCCTCCTGGGGGCACGACTTCCGGCCCGACTACCTGGCGCTGGGTCATTACCTGCGCGACCTGGGCCGCCCCACGATCGTGGCGCTGACCGCGACCGCGTCGCCGCCGGTCCGCGAGGACATCGTCGAGCGGCTCGGGCTCACCGACCCGGCGACCATCATCTCGGGGCTGGACCGGCCGAACCTCACGCTCACGGCCGTGCACTGCCCCACCGAGGAGCACCGCTGGCGGCGGCTGCTCGCCGTGCTCGACCGGGTCAAGGGCACCGGCATCATCTACGTGCCGACGCGCCGCGCCGCCGAGGAGACGGCCGAGAAGCTCACCGCCAAGGGCTACGAGGCGCAGGCCTATCACGGCGCCATGGCCGCCGGCACGCGCGCCAAGCGCCACGAGGACTTCCTCGACGACCGCATCCCCATCATGGTGGCGACGTCGGCGTTCGGCATGGGCATCGACAAGCCCGACATCCGCTGGATCATCCACTTGGCGCTGCCCGACTCCCCCGACAGCTACCTGCAGGAGATCGGCCGGGCGGGCCGCGACGGGCAGCACTCCGACACGTACCTGCTGTATCGCGGCGAGGACGTGAGCCTGCAGCGCTACTTCACCGGCGGCGCCCCCGACGCCGAGGAGATCACCGCGCTCGCGGCCGTGCTGCGCGAGAAGCCGAGTACGCGCACCGCGCTGCGCGAACGCACCGGCCTCGGCCCGCGCAAGCTCGCCCAGCTGCTGGCCCTGCTGGAGCAGATCGGCGTCATCGTCGTCGACGGCAACAACCTGCGGGTGCCGCCGCACGCGCCGGAGCCGGCCGAGGCGGCCCTGCTGGCGCTCGCCGCCGCCGAGCGGCACATCACGGTGTCGCGCTCGCGCATCGACATGATGCGCGCGTACGCCGAGAGCGAGTCGTGCCGCACCCGCCTGCTGCTGGCCTACTTCGGCGAGGAACTGGCCGACACGTGCGGGCACTGCGACAACTGCGCCGACGGTTCGGCCGCCGAGGAGCTGGCCGAGACGGAGAGCGCCGAGCGCCCGTTCGCGCTCAACACCACCGTGCACCACAAGGAGTGGGGTTCGGGGATGGTGCTGGGCTACGAGGGCGACCGGATGACCGTCCTGTTCGACGACGTGGGCTACAAGACGCTGTCCGTACCGGTGGTGGTCTCCGGCGGCCTGCTGGCGCACGCGAACGCCTGACAGGTGGGCCGTGCGCCGCACTGGCGCCACGGCCCACCTGCTACGAGTACCGGGTCACGAAGCCCCGGGAGCGGAAGACGCGCAGCATCCAGGTGACGTACGTGAGCCCGGCGAGCAGCAGCGCCACGGTCCCGGCCAGGGCGAGGCCCAGCTCGTCCCAGGGGGTGGGCTCGCCGAACGCCATGGCGCGGCCGGCCGCGAACGCGTGCGTGGTCGGCAGCGCCTCACCGATCGGCCGCAGGACGCCGGGCAGCGAGTCGACGGGATAGAAAACCCCCGACAGCGGCATCACCATGAACAGGATGCCCCACGCCAACGCCTCCGCCCCCTGCCCGAAGCGCAGCACCAGGCCGGTCACGAACAGCGCGATCGACCAGCCGGTGACCAGGAGGAGGGCGGCCACGGGCAGCAGCCCCAGGCCCATGCTCGTGATCGAGAACGCGTACAGCGACCAGGCGACCAGGGCCACGCCGCCCAGCGCGGCGGCCAGCTTGACCAGGCTGAACAGCGCCACCCCCGCGACGTACTCCCATTCGCGCATCGGGGTGACCATCAGGTTGAGCACGCTGCGCGACCAGGTCTCCTCCAGCATGCCGGTGGCCAGGGCGATCTGCGCCTGGTAGACCACGTGCCAGAGCACGACGCCGACGAGCAGGTAGAGCGCCACCTGCGCCGACGCGGTGTTCGCCCGGCTGGCCGCGAACAGCCCGATCGTGCCGAACAGGATGACGTCGACGGCGGGCCACATCACCACGTCGAAGAGGCGGTGCGGGCTGCGCCGCATGACGTACCAGTGCCGCTTGGCGACGGCCAGGATCCGCCAGACGCTGGCCGCGACCGGCGAGTACGTCTCCGGTGTCACGTGGGCACCTCCTGCGAGGTCGTGCGCTGAAGTTGGGCCAGGTGGAGGAAGACCTCCTCGAGGCCGTCGCGGTCGAACGTGCGGGAGATCTCCTCGGGCGTCCCGTGGGCCACCACCCGCCCCCGCGACAGGAACGTCACCCGCTCGCACAACTGCTCGACCTCCACCATGTTGTGGCTGGTCACCAGCAGGGCCGTGCCGCTGGCGGCGCTGAGTTCGGCCAGCCCGGTGCGTACCCGCAGGGCCACGTCGGGGTCCAGCGACGCGGTGGGCTCGTCGAGGACGAGCAGCCGCGGCCGGTGCAGGGTGGCCTTGATGATGCCGACGAGCGTCTTCTGGCCGCTGGACAGTTCGGTGCCCATGGCCTTCTCCAGGTGGCCGATGCCGAACCGCTCCAGGCCCTCGCGCGTGGCGAGGTCGGGCCGGCGCAGGCCGTAGAGGCGGCCGAACATGCGCAGGTACTCGTTGACCCGTACGGCGTTGGGCAGCGGCAGGTACCCGGCGGCGAAGCCGACCTCGGTCATCGCCGCCGCCCGGCGCTTGGGCAGCGGCTTACCGAAGATCTCGACCGAGCCGGCGTCGGGCGTGACCATGCCCAGGCACATCAGCAGCGTGGTCGTCTTCCCGGCGCCGTTGGGCCCGAGCAGGCCGATCCGTTCGCCCTCGCCGATCCGAAGGTCGACGCCGTCGACCGCGCGGCCCCGGCGGTAGTTCTTCACGAGACCGGTGGCAGTTAGTACGGCAGACACAAAAAGCCATGCTCCCAGCGTCCGCCGCAAAGCGACACCGATTAACCGATGACCAGGGTGCCGATCATGCCGCTGGAGGCGTGGTAGAGGCACGGGTACGGGTACCGGCCGGGCACCGTCACCGTCACCCGTACGGTGCCCTGCTGGCCACCGTTGATGTTGCCGGTGCCCGGCGAGTCGCCCGCGTCGCGCACGGCGATGTCGTGCGCGGTGCCGCCGCTGTTGACGAAGGTGAGTTCGACCGTCCCGGGCTGCGCGCGCACCGTCGACGGGCTCAGACGCAGGCCGTCGGTGAGCGTGATCGTGGCCCGCTGCACGCCGTCGGCGCCGGCCACGGCGTCCACCGAGTCGTCGGCGACCGCCCCGGTGCCCTGGGCGAGCGCGGGCTTCTTCATGCCCGCGCCGCCGGGACCGCCCTCGGCGCCCCAGATGGCGCAGCCCGACAGGCTGAGCAGGGCCGCCACGCTCAGGACCAGTAGTTTCGTTCTCACGGTTCCAGCAGCTCCTGTCCCAGGTACCGGCCCTCGGCGGCGCCGGGCGGCATCGCGAACAGCGCGCTGGCCTCGTGCCGGATGAACCGGTTCAACGCGTCGCCGTTGGCCAGCCGCTGCTGCACCGGGATGAAGCCCTTGCGCGGGTCGGCCTGCCAGGCGAGGAACAGCAGGCCGGCGTCGGGCGTACCGTCGCCGCGCAGCCCGTCGGCGTACGAGAAGCCGCGCCGCAGCACGGTGGCGCCGGCGTTGTTCGCGGCGGCGGCGAGCCGGATGTGCGCGTCGGGTGCCACGGCGAGCCGGCCGTCGGTGCCCCGCGCGCTGAGGTCGACGGGGCTGAACTCGGTGCCGCCGGACAGCGGGGCGCCGGTGTCCTTGCGCCGGCCGATGACCTTCTCCTGCCGGTCGACGGCGAGGGCGTCCCAGTCGTCGAGCAGCATCCGGATGCGGCGGATCACCAGGTACGACCCGCCGCGCAGCCACGCCGGTCCCTCGTCGCCGACGAAGACGCGCCGGTCGAAGTCGGGGTCGGCGGGCCTGGGGTTGTTCGTACCGTCGATCTGCCCCATGAGGTTGCGCAGCGTGGCGCCCTCGTCGCCGGAGGCGCCGCGCGAGCGCGCGAACCCGGTCTGCTGCCAGCGCAGCTTCGCGGTTCCCCGGGCGATGGCCCGCAGCGCGCTCACCGCCTGGAAAACCACGTTCGGGTCGTCGGCCGCGACGATCACGCCGAGGTCCCCGTCGCCGCGCGCGGGGTCGAGCGCGTCGTTGGCGAACGCGGGCAGCGGCGCCAGCGCCTCGGGCCGGTCCTTGGCGGCCAGCCCGGCCTTGCCGAACAGGCTGGGCCCGAAGCCGACCGTGACGGTGAGGCTGGCCGCCCCGAGCCCCAGCGCGGCGGTGTTGTGCTCCGGCCCCAGCGGCAGCCCGGCGGTGAGCCGCGCGGCCGCCGCGGTCCAGTCGCGCAGCAGGGTCCGCAGCGCGTCCCGCCCTACCCCATTTTCAAGATCAAAAGCCACGAGTACGGCGTGTGCCTGCTGCCGTACGGGCGCCACGATGCCGGCCTGGCGCGCCCCGTGGAACGGCACGATCCGGGCCCCCAGGTCGCTGAGCGGCACCACCTCCGGCGCGGCGCTCGGTGCCGCCGCCGACTCGCCGCGCAGGCCCACGGT
>JAEZGP010000474.1 GCA_023437285.1 Actinomycetes bacterium
GGGCACGGCCGAGTCGCGCCAGCGCGGCCTGATGACCGTCGTCGGCGACGCGGGCGACCCCGACGTGCTGCGCGCGGCCGGGGTGCCCCACGCCGAGGTCGTGTACGTCGCCCTCGGCGACAGCGCCGTGAACCTGTCCGTCGCGGTGCGCGCGAGCCAGCTCGCCGACGACCGCGACGAGCCGCTCGCGGTGTACGCGCACATCAGCGACCCGGAGTTGTGCGTGTCCCTGCAGGCGCGACGGCTCGGACTACCGCAGCCGCCGGGCGTACGACTGGATTTTTTCAACGTGGACGACCTGGCCGCGCGGGTGTTGTTCGAGCGCCAGCCGTTGCCCGCGTTCGAGGGGCGGCCCACCCGGATCCTCATCGCGGGCGGATCGCGCCTCGCCGAGGCGCTGCTCGTGCAGGCGGCCCGGCACTGGCGGGTGCGGGCCGGCGCGACCTACCCGATCCTGCTCGTCGACTACGTGGCCCCGCAGGCGGACACGGCCGTCGGTGCGCTGATGGCGCGGTACCCGTTCCTGCGGCGGACCTGCAAGATCACCCCGGTCCCGGTGGAGCTGACGATCGCGCTGGCCGGCGGGGCCCTGGGCGTCCCCCACGACCGCACGTTCCTGTGCTACCGCGACGAGAACCACGGCCTGAAGACGGCGCTGACGACGCACCGGCTCTGGCACGGCCGGCCGGGGTCGGTGTTCGTGCCGCTCTACCAGCTCACCGACCTCAGCGTCGCGTTCGACGGCGGCGACACCTATCCCCTGCTCGACCAGGTGCAGGGCCGGCTGCGGCTGTTCCCGATGATCGAGGCGGCGTGCGACCCCGTGCTCATCGGCGAGGACCTCGTCGAGCGCCTCGCCCGGCTCATCCACGACCGCTACGTGCTCAACAGCCGCCGCGCCGGCGACAGCCCCGCCGAGAGCGAACTCGTCGAGTGGGAACACCTCGACGCCGAGCGGCGCCGCGCCAACCGCGAGCAGGCCCACGACATCGGAGCCAAGCTCAGCGCCATCGGCTGCGTCGTGGTCCCGCGCATCGACGGCGGCCCCCTGTTCGAGATGACCGACGCCGAGGTCGACCTCCTCGCCGAACTGGAGCAGCAGCGCTGGAAGCAGGCCAAGGAGCGCGACGGCTGGCGCTACGGCCCGGTACGCGACACCCTGCGCCGGCGCTCGCCGTACCTGCTCGACTGGGCGGAGATGCTCGAGGAGGACCGGCGCAAGAACCGCGACGCCATCCGGGACCTGCCCGACATCCTGGCCGACGGGGGGTTCGAGATCGTCCGGTTGACCAAACGTCAGCCGGACACCCAACCGGTTGACGCCTACCGGTAGCCCGTGTCGCGCCGGCCGGCCGTGCCGCACAATCATCCCGGCTCCAACGGCGGCGGAGGGATCATGATTCGGATCGGCATCACCGGGCACATCCACCTGACCGCCGACTCGGCCGACCTCATCTACCAGGCCATCGTCGCGGAACTTCGCGGGTACGACGACGGCTGTGTACGCGGGGTGACCTGCCTGGCCGACGGGGCCGACCAGATCTTCGCCCGGGCGGTGCTGGCCAGCCGGGGCAGCTACGAGGTGATCCTGCCGGCCCGTGACTACCGCGACAAGCAGATCCGGCCCGAGGCGCGCCCCGACTTCGACGAACTGGTCCGCTGCGCCGCCGAGGTCTCCTACACCCGGCACGCGCACTCCGGCGACGATGCGTTCCTGGACGCCAGCATGGAGATGCTGCGCCGCAGCGACCGCCTGCTCGCCGTCTGGGACGGGCGGGCCGGCCGCAGCGGCGGTACGGCCGACGTGGTGACCCGCGCGCGGGCCATGCGCCTACCGGTCACCGTGATCTGGCCGGCCGGCGCCGCCCGCACGGGCCAGACGTGACGGCCGGCGCCCACCCGGACGGGCCAGACATAAGCCGGTGGCGCGGCCCGGCGGGCCAGACGTGACCGGTGGCGCCGCCCGGCGGGCCGGATCTGAGCCGGCTGGGGTTCTCGCGACGCGACGGGTCAGCCCGGCAGGATGATCTCGTGGTCATCCAGGGGTGTGCCATCGGCCCCGCCGACCGACAGGGTCGCCGGGCCCGGCCGGTAGCCGGCCGGCAGGCTGACGCGCACCGTGGCGTCGCCCTGGTGCGGGTCGGTGTCGTCGAGGACGACCTCGCGCGCGGCGATCAGGGCGCCCGTCGCGTCGCGCAGCCGCACGCGCACCACCCCGTCCGGCAGGAAGCCGGCGACCTGCACGTCGAACGTGGTGTCCACGGTGTCGCCCTGCTGCGGGGAGATGAGCCACAGCGGGGCGAGCACCTTGTCGGCCTCGGCGCGGCGCAGCGTGCCCCCGACCGGTACCGCCGACCACAGGGTGGCGACCCGCTCGCCGTTGACGCGCAACCGCACGTCCGGCAGGTCGGACACCGCCGTCACCGTCCACACGAGCTGGCGTACGGCTGCCCCGCCCGACGGGTTGTCGCCGTCGACGCGCATGCCCCCGAGGTCGACGGTGACGGTGTCCTCGGCGATGTGCACGCCGCGTACGGTCACGCCGGCCGGCCACCCGGACCGGTAGTCGGGGTCGAGCGGGTCGCCGGCCACGGCGGCCGTGACGGCGGCGCGGACCCGTTCGGCCAGCGTGCCGGCGGCCACGGGCAGGGTCCGGAACTCCCGGTACAGCACGTCGCGGGGCGGGTCAGCCGCCCGGTCGGACCCGACCCAGTACACCGGCAGCCGGGCCGTGCCGGCCGGGGTCGGGTCGAGGGTCACGGC
>JAEZGP010000481.1 GCA_023437285.1 Actinomycetes bacterium
TGCCTGGTGGGCGGGTGGCCCACGGACGACCACTGGGCGTGGACCATCCGGCGCACGTGCGGTTGCGCGAGACGTTCGCTGCCGAACACCCCGCACCACTTCCCAAAAACGGTGTAACTCGGAGTGATGTAACGGTGGGTGAAGGGAGTCACCTTCCAGCCCACCCTTCCACTCCTCCTTTGCTCTGCTTACTTCAAGTAAGCGGCCATTTAATGGTTATTAATCAGGACAATAGGTCAAGGGTTGATCGAGGCTACCGTTACTCACTGCTACCGATGCGTATAGGTAAGCAAAGCAAAGGGGCGGCGGAGGGTGGGGCGGCGAGGCGGATAAGTCACGGACCGTAGTCGATGGATTGTGATCCACGGAGCCTGTTGCGGGGGCCGGGGCAGAAATGGGAACGGGTGTCGCGGCTGGCCGGTCAGCCGCCGGGGGCGTCGAGGGGGTCGGCGATCGGGTTCGAAGGCTCCCGCGTTCCGGCGGGCTGGTCGGCGGCGGGGCGAAGGTCTCGTCCGCGCCGCCGGTGGCAGTGGGGTAACTCACGCTAGCCGCAGCAAGCGTTTTGCTTGCAAGAGTTAGCACCCGCTCGTAGCGTTGATCTCGTGAGCGATCCCATGGACATCCCTCGCGACATCGGTGGGTTCATCCGCGACCTGCGCCGCAACGCGCGCATCTCGCTGCGTGAACTGGCCGACCGCGCGGGCGTGTCCAACCCGTACCTCAGCCAGATCGAACGCGGGCTGCGTAAGCCGTCCGCTGAGGTACTCGGCCAGATCGCGAGCGCGCTGCGGGTGTCCACCCCGCTGATGTACCTGCGGGCAGGCCTGCTCAACGAGAAGGACAGCCACGGCGTACTCGCCGCCATCGCGGCGGACGAGGAACTGACCTTGGCGCAGAAGCAATCGCTGTCGCAGATCTACGAGACATTCCGTCGGGAGAACGCGCGGACGGCCGAGGATGCCGGACGCGCACACGACACGGAGGAGACGCCATGAACACCCGATCCAAGCTTCCCGCACCCGTGTACGCGGCGGCCGGTGCCGGCGAGTACGCGTACAAGCAACTGGTCGAGGTGACCGAGCGCCTCACCGCCGAACTGCCCGGCAAGGTCAGCCAGCTGCGCGCCGAGGCTCCCGAACGCGTCGAGCAGCTGCGCGCCGAGCTGCCCGCCAAGGTCGATCAGCTGCGCGCCGAGCTGCCCGCGAAGGTGGCGGAGCTGCCCGGCAAGGTCGCCGAACTGCGCACCGAACTGCCCGGCAAGGTCGCCGAGCTGCGTACCGAGCTGCCCGCCAAGGTGGAGCAGCTGCGCAACGAGCTGCCCGGCGCCGTCGGCTCGCTCGTGGCCGGCGCGGCGTCTCAGTACGCGAAGTTCGTCGCCCGCGGCGAGAAGGTCGTGGCCGGCAACGGCGCGACCGCCGACCGGCCGCACGTCGACCCGGCGGACGCGGCCGCCCTCGAGCAGCCCGACCCGGCGTCGGACACCGTGCTCATGGCCGAGCCGGTCGTCACCGAGCAGCCCGCCGTCAAGGCCCGCCCCACCCCCAAGGTCAAGCCCGCCTCCACCAAGCCGGCCTCGACGAAGCCCGCCGCCACGAAGCGCCCCCGCTCCGGCGCCTGATCCCCGCACGACAGGCCGGTCCGCGGGCCGGCCTGTCGTGACAGGCCATCCGATCAGGGCCGACGGCCCGAGCGAGGCGGTTGCGGCCCGGGATCGCTAAGCTGGCTGCCATGGCGGCCGTTCCGATGTTCTACCAGGATGTCCAGGGTTGGGTAGCCCTGATCATCTTCCTGGTCACCGTGGTGCTTGAGCTCATCGCGCTGTTTCACTGCCTGGTGCAGCGCAAGGACGCGTTCACGGTGGTCGGTTCGATCCCCAAGTGGGGTTGGGCGCTGATCCTCTTCCTGTCCCTGCTCGTCACCCTCGTGCTGCGCTCGTCCATCCTGGCGTTCCTGGCGCTGACCGCCACGGCGTTCTACCTGCTCGACGTCCGGATCGGCCTGCGCGACGTGTCGGGCGGTTCCGGCCGCTGGCGCTGAGGATGGGTGCCCGCGACTTCCGCTGGCCGCCTCCACCGGGAGGGGCACCCGAGCGCTTCGCGCCGCGCAGCCGCGCCGAACCGGGCCGGCCCCTGCGGCCGTTGGCCGCGCCGACCCATCTCATGGACGTCGCCGGCACCACCCTGGAGTACCTCACCGCCGGCACGGGCCAGCCCGTCACCGTCTTCGCGCACGGCTTCGCGGGCGGCATCGCCGACACCCGCCCGTACGGCAGTTCGGTCACCGGTACGAAGGTGTTCTTCCAGTTCCGGGGGCACGGCCGCTCCGGCGCGCCGGCCGGCCCGTGGAGCTACGCCGACCTTGCGGGCGACCTGCGCGGCGTCGCCGACCGCTTCGGTGCCCGGCGCGCGCTGGGCGTCAGCCTCGGTGCCGGCGCGTTGACCCGGTTGCTCGCCCGTACGCCCGACCGGTTCGACCGGGTCGTGTTCGTGCTGCCCGCGGTGCTCGACGAGCCGCGCTCCGCGCACGCCGCCGACCGGACCCGCGCCCTGCTCGACGCCGTCAACGACGGCGACTAGGCCACCGCCACCGACCTGCTCGCGCAGGACATCCCGACCTCCGTACGCGAGTCGCCGGCCGCCTGGCAGTACCTGCGCGACCGGCTCGACCAGCTGTTCCGCGACGGGCTGGCGCCGGCCCTCGCCGACCTGTTCACCCAGCCCGCCGTCGCCGACCGTACGGCGCTGGCCAAGGTCACCGCCAAGGCGCTGGTCATCGGTTGCGTCGGCGACCGCGTCCACCCGGCCCGGGTCGCCGAGGCGCTCGCCGCCGCGCTGCCCGACGCGCAGCTGCACATCTACCCGCGCCCCGCCTTGTTGTGGAGCCAGCGGGCCGACTTGCGCCAGCGCGTGGCCGGGTTCCTCAACGACTAGGGTGAGCGCCATGGGTGTGACGCATCACGGCCGGACGCACCGGCTCGACCTGTCCGACCCGACGCTGCGCGAGTGGGACTGCACCGTCGTGTGGTCCGACCCGTCCGACCCGGAGGCCGGCATCGTGCTCGACCGGTCGGCGTTCTACCCGGGCGGCGGCGGGCAGCCGCCGGACCACGGCGTACTGCTGTGGGAGGGCGTACAGACCCGCATCGTCGGCACCCGCAAGGGCGACGACCTCTACCTGCTGCCCGCGCCGGGCGACCCGATCCCGCCCGCCGGCACGACGGTGGCCGGCGCCCTCGACGACACCCGCCGCAGCCTGCTCATGCGTACCCACTCCGGCCTGCACGTCCTGTGCGGGGTGGTGTTCCGAGACTTCGGCGCGCTCGTCACCGGCGGCAACATGGAACCCGGCGAGGCGCGGATGGACTTCAACCTCCCCGAGGTGCCCGCCGACTTCAAGGCCCGGCTGGAGGACCTCGTCAACGCCGAGGTCACCGCCAACCGCCGCGTCGACGTGAAGGTCCTGCCGCGCGAGCAGGCCCTCGCGCTGCCCGACATCATCCGTACCCAGTCCAACCTCATCCCCGCCGACGAGCAGGAGATCCGCATCGTCGACATCGTGGGGCTCGACGTGCAGGCCGACGGCGGCACGCACGTGGCGGCCACCGGGCAGGTCGGCAAGGTGACCGTGGTCAAGGTCGAGAGCAAAGGCAAGGCAAACCGTCGGGTACGGGTAAAGCTCAGCGACTAGCGCCTGGTCCGCTCGATGACCTCCTCGGGGGTCAGGGGTGAGCGCGGGTGGTGGGTCAGGCACAACGGCGTGCGTACCTTGACGAACGAGAAGCCCTCGCCGGCCGCGTAGAACTGGCCGCTGCGCAGGATGCCGATGTCGGGCACCCGGCCGTTCTTCGCGGCGGCCAGCTCCTTCGCGGCGTCGATCTGGGCCGGCGCGTTGAGCAGCCCGAAGAACTGGGTCGTGGCGTTGCCGGAGATCTGGTTGTGCAGCCCCTTCGGTGCCTGGGTCGCGAACACCAGCCCCAGCCCGTACTTGCGGGCCTGCGACGCGAGCGCGATCGAGCTGGCCGTGCACGGCGTGTTGCCGCCTGACGGGGCCAAGGTCTGCGCCTCGTCCATGACGAACAGCCCGCCCAGCGGCCGGTCGCCGGCCGGGTTGCGCTTGATCCAGGCGAACAGCGCCATCTGGAGCTGGTTGACGAAGCTCTGCCGCTGCTCGTCCGAGGTGAGCCCGACGAAACTGATCACGGAGACGCGCGCACGCTTGCCGGGCGGCGGGGTCAGCAGGATCCCCGGGTCTACCGGCGTCCCTGAGCCGCCGAACAGCGGGTCGTTGAACATGGCCGCCTTCAGCGTCTCGCCCGCGTCGTGCGCCAGCTTGGTGCCCTTGGCGAAGCTCGTCAGCTCCTCCGGTAGGTCGCTGAGCAGGTCGGCGAAGCCGCGCAGGTCGGTGTGGCCCTGCCGGGCATACCAGAGCAGCGCCTCCTTGAGCACCGCGCGGCCCTGGTCGTGCGCCTTGGTGCGACCGTCCACTTTGGCGCGCGGTGCCAGCGCGGCCACGGCCGCCTCGATCGCCTTGTCGAACTCATCGGCGTCGCCCAACAGCGGCCCGAAGTCGGGCAGCGGCTGGAACGCCAGCGGCCGGCCCGCGTTGACCCGGGGCGTCCAGACGACCACGTCGGTGTTGTCGAGGTAGTCGCGGGTCGCCTCCGCATCCTCGCCCACGGGTGGCTCGGGCCACGGGTCCCCGAGGCGGGCGAGATCGTTGTTGGGGTCCAGCACGATCGACGACACACCCTGGCGCGCGCACTCCTCGACGAGCCGCCGGATCAGTACCGTCTTGCCCGACCCGGACCCCGCGAAGATCACCGTGTGCCGTCGCAGCGACTCCAGGTTCACCAGGAACGGCGCGTCGGTCTCAACGGTGCGCCCGAGACCGATAGCTGGTCCGAACGCAGCGGCGACCGGTTCTTCGCCGCGGACGGTCGGGCCACCCGTAGATGCCTTGCCGGCGCCGACCGTCCGGTCGTCCAGCACGCTGCTCAGGAGAACGGTCCGGCTCGCTGGCCGGCGGGCGACGAGCCACTCGCCGAAACCGGGCAACGGTCTGGCGCGCATGTCACGTAAGGCGGCGAAGACCTTGAGATCCCGCTCGTCAACCGACCGCACCAGGCCGCCAGCGGCGAGGAAAGACTCAACCGTCTCGGCCATCCGCTTGCCGCCCGGCCAGTTGCCGTTGCGGAGCAGCACCAGGCGACGCTGCGGCAGACCCGCGTCGACACCCGCCGTCGTGCAGGCCAGGCGGATGCGGCTCATCGCGGCGTTCGCATTGGGGTGAGCGATCGCCCGGAACGCCCAGTGCGTCTCGTGGTCGGTGGCCTCGTCGATCACCTCGACCAGCCGGCCGTGCAGCGCCGGCTTGGTGCTGGGCAGCGGGTCGTGCTTGAACGTGGTACCTGATGGAGCCTGCTCATCGATCCACGCGGCAAGGCCGGCCGCGAGCAGCGCCGGCATTTCAACGTCCTCGGTTGTGTGGTGCAACGCCCGGGAGACGTCCGCCTCGGCCACCAGTTCGGCAAAGCGCTCGTCCAGCGCGTCGAACTCCGAGAGCCGGGGCGGGTCAACTCGCTTCTGGACGGGTATGCCCTCGGTCAGCGACGTCAGTTCGGTCACCACGCCCGTACTCAGGCAGTGGGTGATGTGCTTGTCGATGCGGCGCAACAGGTTGCGCGGCGTGAAGTCGGGCGCGTCGGCGAAGGCCTCCGGCCGGATCGGCCACGTCGGGTACGGCGCGGAGTAGCGTTTTTCGTTGAAGCGGGCCGTGAACCGCTTCTCCACCAGCCGCTCGCCCAGTTCCCGGCTCGGGATGCGGCTCGGCAGGACGGTCTCCCGGAACCGGTCCAGCACCGGCGTCGGGGCGTACTTCTTCAGCAGGACGTACGTGTCGGGCAGGATCGACACGACGACGAGCGTGCGCAGGGTCACGTCGCGCAGGGCCAGCAGGCCGTCGGCGACCGGCCCGACGGCCGCTGCCTCGGCGTCCTCCAGGCCGCTGTCCTGCCGGGTGAAGTTGGCGTGCGAGAGCGCGAACAGCTGGTCGACCTGGTCCACCGCGATCACCGTGGGGCAGCGGGTCAGGGCCAGGAGGCGCGAGATGTCCTCGACGATCTCCTGTGGGTTGCGTGTGGCCGCGGTCAGCCCCCACGCGGCGCGCTCAGCCGGATCGCCCGGCACGGAGATGAGGTGTGCCAGGCCGACGTCCTGCGCCGCGAAGTCGGGCGAGCCGTAGAGCACCAACGCCCGGGCCGTGTCCAGGTACTGGAGTGAGGCCAGCCCCGCGTGCATGCGCAGCGCGCGTACGAATCGGTCGAGGAGTTCGCGCGTCAACGGCGCGGCTCCTGCCGCCGCGTCGCGCACCTCCGCCTCAACGCCGAGTGAGGCGGTGAGCCGGCGCATGAAGGTCTTGAGCTGCATGCCCCACGTGCTCGACCGCTGGGTCAGCCCGTCCAGGATTCCGATCGCCGTGTTTTCCCAGAACGTCTTGCCGCTCGTGACCTTGACGAGGAAGAAGTACCCACCGTCCTCGCGCTGGATCCGCTCGCGCACGGCTCCGAGCATGTGCGTCTTGCCGGACCCCGCCCGGCCCTCGACGATGACTCCGGACGGGCTGCCCTCGCTGCCGTAGCGGGCCTCGGCCATGCCGTCGAAGATCTGCTCCACGACGCGGGCGTGCAGCTCGGGAACGTCGAACGGGGATGGCTGCCAGATGTCGTCCGGGGTCGGCGCCACGTCGAAGCGCAGCGCCGCCAGCGCGGACCGCTCCTCGGGTGTCATCCGCGTCCGATCGCGAGCGCGTGGATGTCCTCACCGCCCAGGTGTAGGGCCGCTTCCCGGTCCCGGGCGTCGAGCGCCTTGCTGTTCGCCACCGGGATCAGGTCGACGTCGGCGGCCCGCGACATGGTGTGCAACGCGGCATCGACGGCCGGTCGATCAAGGTCCGCCACCGCGTCCCGGACGTCGGCCAGCGCGACCCAGTCGCCGGGCACGCGGGCCAGTTCCCGGTAAGCGACTCGGATTCGCGCCTCGACGCCCTGAGCGGCCTCGGTGTTCGGCTCCTCGATGTCCCGAGCGGGCTCGGTATCCGGCACCTCGACGACGCCAGCCTGCTTGAAGAAGTCGGCGTAGCTGACCTGCGCTCGATCGAGCGACCGGTGGATCCCGGCCAGGAGCACCAGCAGGGCACGCCCGGGCCGGCTGCCGGTGATCTGGGTGGACGTGCCGAGCTCCTTGCACATCCGCCAGCCCTTGTCCGTCAGCTGGTGTCCGAGCAGTGTGCCCTTAACCTTCCGGCTCTCGATGAGGCCGTGGTCCTTCAGCTTGTTCATGTCTTTGCCGGTCAGCGTGAAACCGGCGATCTCCTGCAGCTCCTTGTTCGTCATCTCGCGGGCCTCGGACATGAGGATGACGAGGGCGGAGAGCTGGAGCGGATTCAGCTTGGGGAAGGGGTCGGTCGACATGGTGCCTCATTTCCTTGTCGCGCGCCGCTGCAGCAGCATCTGTTCGATCTCGTGAAGCACAACCGCCAGTTCGTTGGCGATGCGCTCGTTGGGGAAGCGCAGTAGGACCAGCCCGTCGAGGACGAGCTGCGCGTCGCGGTGGCGGTCGGCGGCGAACTTCCGCCGGCCACGATGCTCGTCTCCGTCCACCTCGACCACCAACCCTTCATCCGGCCAGAACAGGTCCAGCCGATACGGCAGCAGATGAGGCTGGCGGGTGTACGTGCAGTTCCAGCGCCTGCCCACGGCCCATTCGCACCGGTCCAGGGCGTGGGCCAACCGCTGTTCCGCCGGGCTGTTGGGATGGGGCATCCCGGAGATGGCCGGGTAGGTCAATGCCGGGCCGGCGGGCTCCCGAGCCGGCGGCGCGTCGTCAGCAGCCAGAGTCGCCAGGTGAGCGGGGAGGGCAACGGGCACCACACGGACGCGGTCCACCGCGCGCAGGGGGGCGCCGGCCAGCCAGACGGACAGGCGGCCGTACTCGGCGAGCCATTCGGCGGCCGCCACCAGCGTCCGCTCGTCCGGGGCCGATAGTCCCTCCGGGACGTCGATCAGCAGCGCCGCCGTGGGCCGGTCGTAGGCGCGGGCGATGACCCGTACGAGGCCTGCCGCCCGTACGGCTGAAGGAAAGCGCGACCCAGCACGCGGCCGGCGGCGAAGCGACCGCTCCGCCAGGTCGGCCACGAACGGGCCGAAGTCGGCGCCGTGGGCGGCGAGGTCCGCGGCCAGTGCGCGGACCGCGGCCACGCCCCGGCCCTGCGGGCCGGCCAACCGGTCCGCGCCGGGCAGCCAGGCGGGAAACAGCGACGTGGCGGCCCGGTCCAGCTCATGGAGGAGTACGGACACCTGGTCGCCGAGGGGGCCGGTCGCCGAAGGGCGGAAGCGCAGCACGGCCGGGGCGTCGTCGGGCAGCGGGTCGAGGGAGACGGCCAACAGGTCGGGGTCGATGCCGGGTCCGAGGTAGGTCACGCGGTGCGGGGGCAGGTTCGCCCACCACGCCGCACCGGCGAGGGTCGGCGCGGCCATCATGAGCCGCTACGTTACGCGGTGACGTCGCGTGATCGCAGTCCGTCGTTCGCCGGAGGGTGCCGGTGCCCGGGCGGCCGATGGCCCCACTACGATCCGCGTCATGAGCGCAGTCGAGGCCGCCCCGTCCGGCCAACCCGCCGGCGTCGGCCGGGAATTCTTCGCCGGGGTCGGGTTCCTGCTGCGCGGCGTGAAGATGTACACGCGCTCGCCCCGGCTGATGCTGCTCGGGCTGATCCCGGCGTTCATCACGCTGGTGCTGCTGGTCGCGGCCCTGGCCGCCCTGGCGTACTTCGTCGACGACCTGGCGCGGCTCGTCACGTGGTTTGCCGACGACTGGTCGGCCGGCTGGCGGCAGGCGGTCCGCATCGCCGCCGGGTTGGCGATCATGGGTGGTGCGGTGCTGCTGAGCTTCGTCGGGTACACGGCGCTGACGCTGGTGATCGGCGAACCGTTCTACGAGGCGATCTCCAAGAACGTCGAGGACCGGCTCGGCGGCCTGCCCGGCGAGGTCGACATCCCGTTCTGGCGTTCCCTGCCGCGCAGTATCGCCGACTCGCTGCAGCTGCTGGCGCTCACCGCGCTGTTCGGCATCCCGCTCTTCTTCGCCGGGTTCATCCCGCTCGTCGGCGGGACGGTCGTACCCGTCATCGGCGCGCTCGTCGGCGGCTGGTTCCTGTCGCACGAGCTGATCGGCGTACCGTTCGAGCGGCGCGGCCTGCGCATGCGCGACCGGCGCCGGATGCTCAAGGAGCGCCGGGCCCTGGCCACCGGGTTCGGCACGGCCACCTTCGTGTGCTTCCTCATCCCGTTCGGCGCGGTGCTCATCATGCCGGCGGCCGTGGCGGGGGCGACGCTGATGACGCGCCACCTGTTCGGCATGTCCGACCGGCTGAACGGGCAATGATGTCCGCATGAGGATCGAACTGGTCCAGGGAGACATCACCGAGCAGCACGTCGACGCCGTCGTGAACGCGGCCAACTCCTCGCTGCTGGGCGGCAGCGGCGTGGACGGCGCGATCCACCGCAAGGGCGGCCCCGCGATCCTTGAGGAATGCCGCGCGCTGCGCGCCTCCCGGTACGGTCGTGGCCTGCCGCCCGGGCACGCCGTGGCCACGACGGCCGGCAACCTGCCCGCCCGCTGGGTCATCCACACGGTCGGCCCGGTGTACCAGGAGGAAGAGGACCTCAGCGGCGTGCTGCGCGACTGCTACGTCCGGTCGCTGGCCGTGGCCGACGAACTGGGCGCCACGACGGTCGCCTTCCCGCTCATCTCGGCCGGCGCGTACGGCTGGCCGCACGACGACGCCATCTTCCAGGCACTCACCGCGCTGCGCGACACCGCCAGCCGGGTCGAAGAGGCGCGCCTGGTGCTGTTCAGCGGCGCGCTCTACAACCTGGCCGCCGAGATCGCCACCGGCGGCTGAGCCGGCGTCAGGCGACGCGGAGGCTGGTGAGGAGGGTGTCGTCGCCGGCTATGTCGACGACGTCCCAGTTCAGGCGGCCCCACAGCGCCAATGCCAGGTCGCTGGCGCTGCCCGACGCCATCGCGCGGGCCGGATGGCTGTCGTCGTCGAGGAGCGTGTTGGTGTCGAGCAGGGCGACGCCCGCGCCGCGCAGCCGGATGGTCCACTCCTGGCCCAGGTCGGCGGCCGTCAGGTGGACGATGCCGTGCACGTCGAGTTGCTCGTACCGGCGGCCGGCGGGCAGCCAGGTGTCGAGCACCTCGGCGATCGTGTCACCGGCCAGTTTGGCCTCGATCGGTTCGGTCAGACCGACGGACAGTTGGGCGTCCCAGCGGTGGATGGCCGTCTCGTGGGCCAGCCGCCGGTGCCAGAAGCCGGCCTTCTTGGCCTGCGGCGCCCAGTTCCAGGCGGGCAGGTCGGGATCGAGGCCCTCCAGGAACGTGAGGGTCAGCGCGAGCTCCGCGTCGAACCAGTCCAGCACCCCGGGGTCGGAAGCGGCCGGCACATCCGGGCCGATCTCGCGCGCCGGCGGCTTGTCGGTCACGCCGCGGCCCGCCGTCGCGCGTACCCACGCGTAGATGGAACCGACGTGGCGGAGCAGGTCGCCCACGGACCAGTCGGGACAGCTGGGCACGGGGGAGTCCAGGACGCCGTCGTTGCCCGCCGCGGCACGCAACGCCGCAGCATCCGAGCGAAACGCGGACACCCACGTGTCCTTGGTCAACTGGGTCCGGCTCATGGCACCCCTTCCGGTCCGCGGCGCACCCATCTCCCAGCCTAGGGTGAACCTCGTGCACGAGATTACCCACGCCGCGTTACAGCAATTCACGACGCTCCGTCTCGGGGGCGTCGCCCATCGCGTGATCCCCACCGCAAGCGCGGAGGACATCGTCGAGGCGGTCCGCCGCGTCGACCGCGACGGCGACACGATGCTGCTCCTCGGCGGCGGCAGCAACGTGGTGATCTCGGACGACGGCTTTCCCGGCACGGTCGTGCTCCTGCGGTCCGGGGGGATCACCCGCAGCGGGGACAGCATCACCGTCGAGGCGGGCCACCCGTGGGACGACGTCGTGGCGTACGCCGTGGACCACGGCCTGGCCGGCATCGAATGCCTGGCGGGCATCCCCGGCGCCGCGGGGGCCACCCCCGTGCAGAACGTCGGCGCGTACGGCCAGGAGGTCGCGGAGACGATCACGAGTGTTCGCGTCTACGACCGCGCCCACGACAAGGTCACCGATCTCAAGCCCCTGGCCTGCGGATTCGGTTACCGGATCAGCCGGTTCAAACACAACGAGCGGTACGTGGTGCTCTCGGTGACCTTCGGGCTCACCCCGTCGGAGCTGTCCACCCCCATCCGGTACGCGGAACTGGCGCGCGCCCTCGACGTGCCGGTCGGCGGCCGGGCCCCGCTGGCGAAGGTCCGCGAGACCGTGCTGGGCCTGCGCGCGCGCAAAGGCATGGTGCTCGACCCGACCGATCCCGACACGTACTCCGTGGGGTCGTTCTTCACCAACCCGGTGCTCGACGGCCCGGACTATGCCGCGCTGCAGCAGCGCGCCGATCACCTCGGCGGCGGCGCGCCGCCGGCGTGGCCCGGCCAAGACGGCGAGGTGAAGGTCAGCGCCGCGTGGCTGATCGAGCACGCGGGCTTCCACAAGGGGTACGCCGGCCGGCACCAAGGGGTGGCGCTGTCCGGCAAGCACACGCTCGCGCTGACGAACCGGGGCGACGGAAGCACCGCCGCGCTGCTGGGCCTGGCGCGGGAGATCCGCGACGGCGTGCGTGCCCGGTTCGGCGTGACCCTCGAACCGGAGCCGATCCTGGTCAACTGCCGGCTGTAGGCCAGGGCAGGGACAGCTCGCCGAGACGCCACCGGCGCGGCTCATGGACGATCGGCCAGCCCGCCTCCCGGGTGGCCGCGACGGCGGCGGCGAAGCGGGCCCGGGGGCCGAACGTGGCGTACGGGGCGGCGGCGAGCCACGCGTCGTCGAGCGCGCGCAGCAGGTCGTGGATCGGCTCGCCGGGCACGTTGCGGTGGATCAGGGCCTTGGGCAGCCGCTCGGCGAACGCGGCCGGGCGGGGCAGCGAGGCCAGCCGAGCCGCGAAGGTCAGCTGCCGCGTGACGGCACGGCCCGTTGGCGCGGAGGCCGTGACGGTCAACCAGGAGC
>JAEZGP010000491.1 GCA_023437285.1 Actinomycetes bacterium
GGCCCGCGCCGACGCGCGCCGGCACCGGGCCCACCTGCTGGCCAACACGTCGCGCGCCGCCGAGGTGATCGACGACCTGGTCGAGCTGGTGGCGTTGGCGGAGGAGCGCGCGCCGCTGGGTGCCCGCCCGGGGTCGCGCAGCGACCTGACGAGCGCGCAGTTGCGCTTCGACCTGGCCGTGGCGTACCGCAACGCGGGGCGGCTGCTCGACGCCGCCGAGATCGCCGAGGAGGCCGTGCCGGTGCTGGACGCGGCGGACCGGCCCGACCTGGCCGACCGGTGCCGGTACCTGTTGGCGTCGGTGTACCGCGAGATGGGCGAGACCGACGGGGCGCTGGCCATGTTCGACCAGTTGGCGGTCAACCTGGACGGGTTCGACAACGCGCCGGCCCGCGGCCAGATGCACGAGGAGGCCGCCGAGATTCTCTACCGGCTCGACCGGGACGCCGACGCGGCGGCCCGGTTCCTCACGGCGGCGGAGACGTTCCGCTCCTGCGGGTTGACGATCGACGAGGCGCGCTGCCGTCGGCTGGTCGCTTTGTCGTTGCGGTGGGCCGGGGACCCGGAGGCCGCGGTGGCGCGGCTCGCGGAGGCCGACGCCGTCGTGGCCGCCTTCGACTCGGACGAGCCGCCGGCCCGGTGGGAGCGGGCGATGCTCGGGTACGACGGGGCGCGGGTGCTGCTCGGCGCCGACCGGCTCGACGACGCGCTGGGCCGCCTCGACGGGGTGGCCGCCCGGTTCCGCTCGATCGACGCGTACGCCGAGGCGTTGCAGGTGGAGTTGTTCACGGGCGAGTTGCTGCTGCGCCAGGGCCGGGCCGGGGAGGCGGAGGCGCAGTTGCGTCCCGTGCTGGCCGCCGCTCCGTCCGGTTCGGATCTGAGCCAGAACGCCGCGTGGCTGCTGTGCGAGGCGCTGGAGGCGCGTGGCCGATCGGAGGAGGCACAACGCATCCGCGAGGAGTACGGCCTGGCCGAGTAGTTACCGTTGGGTAAGAATCGGCTTGACCCGCGAGTAGGCTGCAACGCGTGAGTGTGCAGACGCAGACCCCCCGCCGCCGGACCCGCCGCCAGGAGATCCTGGACATCGCGGTGCAGCTCTTCGCCAGCCGTGGCTACCACGGCGTCTCCATGGATGACATCGGTGCCGCCGCGGGCGTCACCGGCCCGGCGCTCTACCACCACTTCGCCGGCAAGGAGGCGATGCTTGCCGCCGCGCTCACCCCGGTCAGCGAGCAGTTGCTGGCCGGCGGCCGCGAACGCATCGCCGCGCACGGCGACGACCCGGGCAGGACGCTGGACGAGCTGGTGCGGTTCCATGTCGACTTCGCCCTCGCCAACCCGTCGGTGATCACCCTGCACCTGCACGAGCTCGACCGCCTGCCCGAGGAGCCGCGCCGGCAGATCCGCCGGTTGCAGCGCCAGTACGTCGAGGAGTGGGTGGGCGTGCTGACCGCGTGCCGGCCGGAGCTGGCCGCCGCCGAGGCCCGCGTGCTGGCCCACGCGGCGTTCGGTCTCATGAACTCCACCCCGTACGCGGGGGCGGAGTTGCCCGCCGACCGGCACGCGGAGCTGCTGCGCGGCGCCACGAAGGCCGCGCTCACCGGATAGTTATCCACAGGGGTTGTGGATAGGTTGTGTGCGGTCGCGCACAGCCCGAAAGTTTCCGCTGTTCACGCCTGTGGATATCAGTGACGTGAATGTCCACAGACTCGCCAGTAACCGTGAGCTGGCCGTACCCTGACGACGCTCCCCGTTCCGCCAGAAAGGCCGTTCCCCATGATCGGATCGCTGCTCGTCGCCAACCGTGGCGAGATCGCCCGCCGGATCATTCGCACCGCGAAGCGGCTCGGCATCCGTACCATCGCCGTGCACTCCGAGGCCGACGCGGACCTGCCGTTCGTCCGGGAGGCCGACGAGGCGGTGCTGGTCGGCCCGGCCAACCCCGCGTTGTCGTACCGCAACACCGAGGCGATCCTGGCTGCGGCCAAGCAGACCGGCGCCGAGGCGATCCACCCCGGGTACGGGTTCCTGTCCGAGAACGCCGAGTTCGCCCGCGCGGTCGAGGCCAACGGGCTGATCTGGGTCGGGCCGAGCCCCGAGGCGATCCTCGCCATGGGCGACAAGATCAATGCCCGGAACCTGATGGCGGCGGCCGGCGTGCCCGTCGCCCCCGGCACCGTCAACCCGGCCGCCACCGAGGACGAGGCGGTCGCCGAGGCGGCCCGCATCGGGTACCCGGTGATGGTGAAGGCCGCGGCCGGCGGCGGCGGCATGGGCATGGCGGCCGCCCCCGACGAGGCCGCCCTGCGCACCGAGTACGCGAAGGTGCGCGGGTTCGCCGAGCGCATGTTCGGCGACGGCTCGGTGCTCATCGAGCGGTACTTCCCCCGCGTCCGCCACGTCGAGGTGCAGATCCTCGGCCTCGCCGACGGTCGGGTCGTCGCGCTCGGCGAGCGCGAATGCTCCGTGCAGCGCCGCAACCAGAAGGTACTGGAGGAGACCCCGTCGCCGGCGGTCTCGCCGGAGCTGCGCGAGGCCCTGTGCGCGGCCGCCGTCCGGGCGGGCGAGGCGGTCGGCTACCGCAACGCGGGCACCGTCGAATGCCTGCTCGACCCCAGTACGAACGAGTTCTTCTTCCTGGAGATGAACACGCGCCTGCAGGTCGAGCACCCGATCACCGAGGCGATCTTCGGCGTGGACCTGGTCGAGGAGCAGCTGCGGGTGGCGTCGGGCCTGGAGCCGACGTTCGACCCGTCCGCCCTCGTCTCGAGCGGCCACGCGATCGAGCTGCGGGTCAACGCCGAGGACCCGAAGCGGTTCCTGCCGGGGCCCGGCGCCATCACCACCTGGGTCGAGCCGACCGGCGAGGGCGTACGGGTCGACAGCGGGTACGCGGCCGGCACGACGGTCACGCCGAACTACGACTCGCTCATGGCGAAGCTGGTCGTGTTCGCGCCGGACCGGGCCACGGCCATCGAGCGCGCCAAGGCGGCCGTGGCCGGCTTCGAGATCGCCGGCCCGAAGTGCAACCTGCCGTTCTTCGCCGAGCTACTGGACAACGCCGAGTTCGTCTCCGGCGACTACGACACGGGTCTCGTCTCCCGCATGCGCTGATCCGCGCGCCGCCCGGGAGGGTGGCGCGGGTCGACTACCTTCCCGGGTGTCGTATTCATCCGGGGAGGCGAATATGCGAAGGCTTCGACCCATGGCCGCCGCACTGGGTGCGGCGGCCATTGTCGTGACGGCCCTACCCGCGCCGGCCCAGGCGGCGCCACGTGCGCGCGCCAACACACCTGGGATCGAGCAGGGCAAAGCCCTCGGGATCGAGCGGGGCAAAGCGCCCGGGATCGCGTGGGGCGAGTGCCCGCCCCCGGCGCCGGACTCCTACCGCGACCCGCGCCAGGAGTGCGCCACGGTCAAGGTGCCGCTGGACTACCGCAAGCCGCACGGCCGCACGATCGACGTGGCGCTCTCGCGGGTCGCCACGTCGACGCGGGCCAAGCATCGCGGCGTCCTGCTGTCCAACCCGGGCGGTCCGGGCGGGTCCGGGCTCGACCTGCCCGGAGCGCTCGCGGTGCTGCTGCCCGCCAAGGTGCTCGAGCAGTACGACCTGATCGGGTTCGACCCGCGCGGCATCGGCCACAGCACTCCGGTGAGCTGCGGCGTCGACATGTCGCCGACCTCGGTCACCCTTCAGTTGCCGTACCCGTCGCCGGACGGCGACATCGCGCGCAACGTGGCGTACGCCCAGCGGACCGCCGCCGAGTGCGCGCGGCGCAACGGCTCCCTGCTGCCGCACATCACGACCGCCAACACGGCCCGCGACATGGACCGCATCCGGTCGCTGCTCGGCGAGCCGAAGATCTCCTACTACGGCGGCTCGTACGGCAGTTACCTGGGTGCGGTCTACACGTCGCTGTTCCCGCAGCGTTCGGACCGCATCATCCTGGACAGCGGCGTCGACCCGGACCTCGTCTGGCGCGACATGTGGCGCACCTGGAGCGCCGCGGTCACCGAGCGGATCGAGGACTTCTACGCGTACGCCGCGAGCTACCCCGAGGTGTTCGGGCTCGGGGACACGCCGGCCGCCGTGCGTAGCACGTACTCCGGGGTGGTCAAGGCCCTCGACAGGACGCCCCTGGACCTCGGCGACGGGCTGGTCCTCGACGGGAACTACCTGCGCGAGGTGACCCGGTCCCTGCTGTACGCCGACTTCTACCTGCCGCTGCTCGGAACGCTGGTCGCCGAGCTGGTGCCGGTGACCCAGGGCACGAGCGCCGACCTGCCGTCCGTGGCGACGGCGCTGCGGGCCACCGGGGCGCTGCGCAACCCGGCCGTCGAGGTGCCGGCCGACAACCAGATCTCGGCCCTGTACTCGGTGGTCTGCAACGACGCGGTCTGGCCCGGCTCGGTGGCCCGCCACGCCCACGACGTCGCGGCCGCGCGTAGAGCCTGGCCGCTGCTCAACGGCATGCCGTCGAACGTCTGGCCGTGCGCCTTCTGGCCGACCAAGCCGGTCGAGCGGCCCGTGGCGGTCACCGACCGGGGTCCGCGCAACGTGCTCGTCCTGCAGAACACCCGCGACCCCGCCACGCCGTGGGCCTCGGGCGTGGGGCTGCGCGAGGCGCTGGGCAAGCGGGCCGCGTTCGTCGGCGTCGACCAGGGCGGCCATGGCGCGTTCGCGCTGGGTACGTGCGCCGACGCGGTCGTGGTCGAGTTCCTGGCCACGGGTGCGTTGCCGGCCCGCGACCGGTTCTGCGAGGGCGTAGCGCCGCCGTCGCCGCTGGCCCGCTCGCTGATGACCCGGCCGTATCTGCCCGTCGGGCCGCTGGACGGCAGCGCCGTTCTGTTCGCCGCCGCCGCGAAGGCGCGCGGTACGAGCTGACGCCTCGGCGTCAGATCCTGGGGAGGATAGTCGCGCCCGGCTCGCGGTGGTCTCACCGCGGGTCGGGCGCGCTAGCCTCAGGGTGTGGAGCTACCGCCAGCAGTGTCGCTGCGCGAGGTCGGGCCGCGCGACGGGTTGCAGAACGAGGACCCCGTCCCGACGGCCGCCAAGGTCGCGCTGCTCGATGCCCTGTCGACGACCGGCCTGCGACGCATCGAGGCGGTGAGCTTCGTGCACCCCAAGGCCATCCCTCAGATGGCCGACGCGGACGAGGTCTGGGCGGCGGCGCACCAGGAGCCCGGCGTGCGCTACAGCGCGCTCGTACCGAACTCGCGCGGGGCGGCGCGGGCCCTCGCGGCCGGGTTCACCGACATCGAGGTGGTCGTCTCCGCGTCCGACACGCACAACCGCCGCAACGTCAACCGCTCGACCGTCGAGTCGCTCGACGACATCACCGCCCTGATCGAGCAGGTCCACGACGCGGGCGGCGCCGTCGAGGTGATCGTGGCGACCAGCTTCGGCTGCCCGTACGAGGGCAACATCGCCCCCGAGCGGGTCGCCGGGATCGTCCGGCGCGTGCTGGCCGACGGTGCGGACCGCATCGCGTACGGCGACACGACCGGCATGGCGACGCCGCGCCGGGTCCGCGACCTGTTCGCTGCCGTCCCGCCGCCGACCTGGGTGCCCACGCTGCTGCACTTTCACAACACGCGCGGCACGGCGCTGGCCAACATCGGCACGGCGATGGGGCTGGGCGTCGTGGAGTTCGACGCGAGCGTCGGCGGCCTGGGCGGCTGCCCGTACGCCCCGGGGGCCAGCGGCAACGTGCCACCGAGGAGGTCGTGCACATGCTCGACGACATGGGCATCGAGACGGGCGTCAACCTCGACAAGCTGCTCGACGCGGCCCGCCTGGCGCAGAAGATCGTGGGACGCGACCTGCCCAGCGGCGTCC